>DAOWDI010000202.1 GCA_030639105.1 Gammaproteobacteria bacterium
CGACTCAATAGACGACGGTGGGACCCAGGGCCTCCCGTGCCTGCATACCACCACGATCGGAAAGTTCGTTCCAAGGGATCGGTGATTTCGAACGGGTCCAGCGCCTGCTGCCGGGCTTAATACCGTCTACGGGATGCAGGTCTTTCTGACCGAGATCTCCGCTGCCCCTCAGGCATGGGAACCATCTCGCTACATTGTATCCTGGGGGTCGATATCGACGGACCAGCGTACCTTGTGCCGCGCCGGCACATCTTCGCTGGCATCGATGAGCAACTTCACTGCCGCCGCCAGCACACCTCGAGCCGTCGCGGTGAGCATCAATTGCGCGCGGTAGCGTCCGGCCCTCTTTTCCATCGCCGCGGGAACCGGCCCCAGGATCTCCAAGCCGCGAACACCTCGCACCTTCACTTTATTCGCCAGCGCGGCAAGAAAATCGTTCGACGCTTGGGAACTCGGTGCTTCAGCGCGTACCAGCGCCATGGGTACGTAGGGTGGCAGAGCAGCGCTGCGCCGCTCCTCCAGCGCACGTTCGGCAAAGCTATCGTATCCCGCGCCGATCAGCATCTGCAGCAACTCATGGCCTGGATGATGTGTTTGGATCAAGACTTCCCCCGGCGCCTCAGCGCGGCCGGCGCGGCCGGCAACCTGGATAATCAACTGTGCCAATTTTTCTTCAGCGCGGAAATCCGTACTGAACAACTGGCTATCGGCATCGATGATCCCGACAAGTGTTACTCGCGAAAAATCATGCCCCTTGGCTAACATCTGCGTGCCTATCAGGATATCCACGGAACCGTCGCCGATTGCCGCGAATACATCCTCCATCGCGCTCTTGCGCCGCATGCTGTCGCGATCGATGCGCGCGACATTCTTAGAAGGGAAAAGTTTGTTTAGGGTTTCTTCGACCTGTTCCGTACCGAAACCCAGCGGGATCAATTTCGACTTCTCGCAGCAAGGTGCGATCTGCTGGATTCGCTGTTGCTCTCCGCAATGGTGACAGATCAACACCCTGCGCTCTTTATGCCACACCATTTTCGCATCGCATCGGGAGCACATTGCAATCCCACCGCATTGATGGCAGAGCACGACGGGGGCGAAACCCCGTCGATTGATGAACAAAAGCGTTTGCTCATTACGCGCCAGTCGCTTGTTGATGGCGCACGTTAAGCGATCTGACAGACCGCCGGCCATAGGTAGCCCGCGGACGTCGATACAGCGTATTTTCGGCAAGCGGGCGGCGCCCGCGCGCTCTGGGAGCGACAGATAAGCATATTTACCTTTCTTGACGTTTAGATATGTCTCCAGTGAAGGCGTCGCCGTGCCGAGGACAATCGGAACAGCGGCCTGCTGGGCCCGGACTATCGCCATGTCGCGGGCATTGTAACGAAACCCTTCCTGCTGCTTGAATGAGCCGTCGTGTTCTTCGTCTACCACTACAATGCCGAGCCGGCTCAGCGGCGTCCACAAGGCCGATCGCGTTCCCATGAGGATTTTTACCCGCCCGTCACGACACCGGAGCCACACCTGCGTTCGCTCTCGATCGGTCAACCCAGAGTGCAATACGCCGACGGCGTCGCCGAAATGCTGCTTGAGCCGGGCGACCATCTGCTGGGTCAATATTATCTCCGGGACCAACAGCAGCGCGCTCATGTTCCGTTCGAGCACCTTATCGATAGCCGCCATATAGACTTCGGTCTTGCCGCTGCCGGTAACGCCGTGCAGAAGATAAGCACTAAATGATCCGAACGCGGAGATGAGACTTTGCGCGGCTTTTGTTTGCGCTGCGTTCAGTGCGACGGGAGCTGCCGTGTGTACGGGCGCCGGCATCATGCTTGGCGGGTGCGAGCGGCGGTGAACGAGTCCTTTTTTCTCGAGCCCGCGCAATGCGCGTCGCCAGTCAAAATCCAGGGGTTCGAAATCTGCCGCAACGGCGGGACTTTCACCGATGCGTTTAAGGACGGCCGCTTGACGCGGTGCTTTGCGGGCAAGCGCCGTAAGATCCAGCTCGTTCGAATGTGTGGCCGTCCATTCGATCGTTTGCCTTACCCCTGGTGCGCGTCCGTTACGCAACGGACCGGGCAACATCGTCGCCAAGACCTCGCCGATGGGATGTTGATAATAGTCTGCTGCCCAAAGCGCGAGACGCATAAGCTCCGGGCCGATGGTCGGGCTACTGTCGATGACCTCGATGATCTTTTTTAGTGAAAGTTTTGCGCTAGCGTCCGATGGCGCTGGCCCGAGCACGACGCCGATGCGCACGGTGCGGCCAAAAGGCACCCTTACCCGGGTCCCGGGCTCCAGCACGGCGCTGTGACTAGCCGCGGGTGGGAGATAATGAAACGTCTTGCGTAGCGGGGCGAATACGGCAACTTCGACCGTGAGCAATTCTCGCGACATTAAGGTCCGCCGTAGTCGAAGTCTGTATTCTTTTCTCGCCCCCGGCCAGCGTCAGTTGATTCGCTCCCAATCAGGTTCTTCAGCGTATTGGTGTTAGCGCCTTTATACGGACGTCCATCCAATGAACTCAGCGGTGGATGAACTAGAAACGCCGCCGGGAGTATGACAAGTTCAAATTCGAGATCATTGTGCGTCACTACGTAGGTGGGAAATTCTTCACTCAGCCTCGATGACGTCTTCAATGTCACGTGTGTCAACCGGTAGTCAATCTTGCGCTCGTGCAGGAATCGGGTGACGCTTTCGAATTCATCGGTATATAAATGCAGGGTCACGGGCGAATGATTGCAGGCGCTGCCGTACAATACCGGGCCAACGAGCCGCGGCGTGAATGGTGTCAAGATTTCCATCGCCGCCAGCGCTTCACGCCGCATTGCATCTATCCGGCGCGAATGGCGATCACCTTCGAAAACGCGTTGATATTTGATCACGGCTGACTGCACTTCGCTGTTGTCCGGCATATTGCGATAGTTATCCAGGTGCATCTGTGCGGCGGCCTTACGTTTTGCCGCGGCGAAGCTACCGGCGTTGCCCTCGACGACTAGGCGTGCCGCCGCGTGTGCAACGTCGCGGCGCAGGGATCTACTGGAATTGCGTCGTGTCGATCGCATCGTCGTGTGAAATCATGGGCCTGGGCGTCTGGCCTAGAAAAGGTGCTCTGGAATGACTCCATTGCGGTTATCGCCCCGCAAGGAGCCGAACGGCGCTGAAGCTTTGGGAATGTTGCCTTCGCGAAACGATTCAAACACGGCGTTCGGATCATCGGCGCGGGCAAGAAGGCCCGTTGTCGGATCTATTTTTACCGTAATCAATCCGACAGGCCGTTCCATCACGGATTTTGGCATACCCTCAAGCGCAACCCGCATATAGTCGATCCACATTGGTAGAGCCGCGCCGGCGCCAGTCTCGCGTTTCCCCAGCGGTTTGGAGTCGTCGAAACCAACCCATACAGTCGTGACGACCTCGCCGTTGAATCCAGAAAACCAGGCATCTTTTTGATCGTTCGTCGTACCCGTCTTGCCGGCCAAATCATCGCGTTTCAGCGTTAACGCCTTGCGCCCGGTACCGAGTTTTATTACGTCGCGCATCATGGAGTTCATGATCCAGGCGTTGTTAGCATCAAGAACCCGCTCGGCGGCGGGCGCCTGAGTGCTCTTGGCAAGTTCGATGGTCGAAGCAATATCGAACGGTTCACCGTCGTCATCGACCTCCGGTTTAATGCAATCGATGCAGACCGTCGGCGGATCCGTCTGCATGACGATGTTTCCGTCTGCAGTTTCTATGCGCTCGATAAAGTATGGTTTAACACGATAACCGCCGTTCGAAAGCACCGCGTAAGCCGATACGAGTTGAAGCGGTGTGAGTTCCCCGCTACCGAGCGATATCGACAGGTTCTTGGGCAGATGAGAGACGTCGAAACCGAACCGCTGGATGTGCTCGATGGCGGTATCGATGCCGATAGCGCGGAGCAAACGGATCGATACCAGGTTACGCGAATGTGCCAGTGCCTTGCGCAGCGGTGTTGGACCGTAATACTTTCCGCTGTAGTTCTGGGGACGCCATGCACTTTCCAGCCCCGGTGCGTCGAACACGATTGGCGCATCGTTAACAAAACTCGCCGCGGTGTATCCCTGCTCAAGCGCGGCCGAATAAATGAATGGTTTGAAATTCGAACCGGGCTGGCGCATCGCCTGGGTTGCACGATTAAACTTACTCTTTCTGAAATCGAAACCGCCAACAAGCGCTTGTACCGCGCCGTTTTGCGAATTCAGGGATACGAGTGCTCCCTCAACGTCGGGGATTTGTGCCAGGCGCCAGAAACCCGCCTTTTCGACCACGCCCGGCTCAGTGTCTTTTTTCACCTGTGTCACGGGCGCGCGCCATTCGATGCGGATGACATCGCCGGGTTGTACTACTTCACCGGCGTTCTTCGGTACGGCGCCGCGCCTGTTAGGGGACAGATAGCGACGCGCCCACCTGATACCTTCCCAGGGGACTGTCAAACTTTCGCGCTTAGCGGTAAAAATCCGGGCGTCCCGCTCATCTACCGCGACTACGAGCGCCGGGCGCAGCGGTCCGATGTCGATGTAGCCCTTCAGCAGTTCGGCCCATGCCTGGCTATCCGCATCGGCGGAAATATCGAAATGATACTCAGGCCCGCGGTAGCCATGACGACGGTCGTAGTCGAGCAGGGCCTTGTGCAGTGCCTCGTTCGCCGCCTCTTGCTTCGCGGAGCTTACCGTCATGAAGACACGGTAGCCGGCCGTATAAGCATGCTCGCCGTAATTTTCGCGCAGGTATGATCGCACCATCTCGGCCAGATAGGACGCCGATACTTCAGTGCGCAACCCATGCA
>DAOWDI010000123.1 GCA_030639105.1 Gammaproteobacteria bacterium
CGGCGTCAACGATCGGGGCCGGCTCGTGCTTGGCCTCATCCACGGCGTCGACGGTCGGGGCCGGCTCACGCTTGGCCTCGTCCACGGCATCGACAGCCGGGGCCGGCTCACGCTTGGCCTCATCCACGGCGTCGACGGACGGGGCCGGCTCACGCTCGGCATCGACAGTCGGGGTCAACTCGCTCTTGGCTTCATCCGAGCTACCGTTTCCTTCCCTGCTTTTGCCGCGTTCGCTGCTTGGTGTCTCACGCACATCTTGCTCTTCCTTCACCTTGGCCAAAGGCGAGGATCCCACATCGGCCTTATCGCGTTTGATAACCAGGTTACGGATAACGGCATCGTTTAAGCGGAACGCACTGCTCAATTCGCCCAGTGTCGAGGCGTCGCATTCAATATTCATTAAGACGTAATGCGCCTTGTGGATCTTATTGATAGGATAGGCGAGTTGCCGCCGCCCCCAGTCTTCCAACCGGTGAATCGCACCGCCGCCGGACTCGATCATCGAGCGGTAGCGGTCGACCATGGCGTTTACCTGCTCACTCTGATCAGGATGGACCAGAAACACGATTTCATAGTGCCGCATTACAGTTCCTCTTGTGGATTTAAGCTTCCCGCTGGCAACGGTGAAGCAAGGAGGTTTTAAACGTGACGATGGCGCACCAGAATTGTAGAGGCACCGCCGAAGCCCCGATCGGGGCGATTATCCTAGACAAACCGGCGCCGCATTGCAAGATCCCGCTTCAACCCACAACACCCACAGCCGGAAATGCGGACTCGGTTACGGTACCGCGCGCATCCGTTGCCGATTGGCCTCGAACAAGGCAATCGCAGTTGCGGTGGAAACGTTTAAGCTCGCGAGCATACCACCCATTGGGATCCGTGCCAGGTGGTCGCACTTAGTCCGTGTCAGCTGGCGCAGCCCCTTGCCTTCACTGCCGACCAGCAGCCCCAAGGGGACGCTAAAGTCGCAGTCATAAATCGTTACCGGGGCGTCATGCGCCGCACCTACCAGCCACAGCCCGGCGGCGCGCAAACTATCCAGCGCGCGAGCGAGGTTCGCAACGGTAATAATAGGCACACTTTCGAGCGCTCCGCTCGCGGCCTTGGCCACGGTTCCGCTCATCTGGGCCGAACGGTCGCGTGGAACCAATACGGCGTCCGCACCTGCCCCGTCGGCAACCCGCAAGCAGGCGCCAAAGTTCTGTGGATCCTGAATCTGATCGAGAATGAGCAGCAACGGCACCGAATTTGGCTCTTCTAAGCGGCTAAGATAATCCTCTAATTCCATCCCAGCCGGTACGCGGCGCCGTAGCACGACTCCCTGATGCGTGGCACCGTCGGTAAGACGCGCGAGGGTTTTCAGCGGAACTCGCTGGATCGAAACGCCGGCGATATCCGCCAGTTCGTGGACGCGCGCGATATCGCCGGACAGTTCTCCGTCCTTCAACCAGAGTTCGAGTGCACCTTCGGCGGCGACCGTCAGCGCCGCCTCCACTGCGTGGATCCCCCAGGTTAGAAAGTGATTGGCGGCCATGACTACTTCCTGGCCGAGCGGTGTCGAACAGGATGGTCGAGCGCAAAATCGATCTTTCGATCATCCAAGCTCACCCTCACGACGACGACATCCAGGGCCTGGCCGACGTGAAATTGCCGTTCACTGGCCCCTCCGCGCAATGAGTGAGCCACCGGATCAAATTCGTAATAATCCTGCGGCAGCGCGCTCACGTGAATCAATCCCTCGACGAAGATGTCATTCAGTTCTACGAAGACACCAAAAGAAGTTACCCCGCTGACGATGCCGCTAAACCTGTCACCGATTTTATCCTCCATGTATTCGCATTTGAGCCATGCGATTACATCACGGGTCGCTTCATCCGCACGCCGCTCTGTCATCGAGCAGTGCTGGCCCAATGCCGCAATCTCGCCGGCTTGTTCAGCCGATTGCTTGCGTCGAGCAATTCGCTCTTTGAGCGCCCGGTGGACAATCAGATCCGGATAACGTCTGATCGGAGAGGTAAAATGGGCATAAGCGTCGAGCGCGAGACCGAAATGCCCTGTATTCTCGGCGTTGTATTGCGCAAGCTTTTGACCGCG
The DNA here is from genome assembly GCA_030639105.1 of Gammaproteobacteria bacterium. GTDB lineage: Bacteria > Pseudomonadota > Gammaproteobacteria > UBA11873. The sequence continues at coordinate 2,095 of DAOWDI010000123.1, forward strand.
CAACAGAATCGTCTCAATCAAATGCTGATCCTGGCGGCCTTCGGCAGCGACGAGAACGCGAGTGAAATCGAGGGCCGACGGTTCGTCACCGCCGCCGAGATGCAAGCCGATTTCCCGCAGAAATTCACGCAGCGCGCTCAGTCTTTCGGGGTCCGGTCGATCGTGGATGCGAAACAACGCACCGCGCTGATGCTTGATCAGCTCGGTGGCCGCGGCGACGTTCGCCGCGATCATGGATTCTTCGATCATCCGGTGAGCATCATTGCGCTGCCTGGCTTCAATCTGCTCGATCTTGCGCTGCTCATTGAAGATGAAATATGGTTCCCGGGATTCAAATTCGAGCGCCCCACGCTGTTCCCGGCGCTCCTTCAGACGCAGATATAGCGCATAAAGTATCGCTACGTGGGATTTGATTGATCCTTTTTTTACCGCGCCGGGATCGGCCAGCCAGGTCGCCACTTCGTCGTAGGTCAGACGCGCGTGGGATTTGATTGCGGCGTTGTAGAATCGGTACCTCGTCATGTCCCCGCGATCGTCGAAACGCATTTCGCATACCATAACCAGACGGTCAACAGCATGATTTAGTGAGCAGATCCCATTCGACAATGCCCCCGGCA
>DAOWDI010000168.1 GCA_030639105.1 Gammaproteobacteria bacterium
TCAAATAGCAGCCATACCGGAACCGCCAACAATATTTGCGAGATGATGTCCGGCGGCGTCAGCAGCATCCCCAGTACGAATGACGCCACAATGATGTACGGCCGCTTAGCGGCTAAGGCTTCACGCGTCGTAATGCCGGTACGCACGGCTAAATAGGTGGCGACGGGAACCTCGAATGCAGCACCGAACGCAAAGAATAGTTTCAATACAAAATCCAGGTAATGGCTGATGTCGGTCATTACGGTGACGCCCTGCGGAGCAATTGCCGTAAAGAAACCGAACATCAGCGGAAAGACTACGTAATATGCAAATGCGATACCGAAATAAAATAACAGTGTGCTCGAGATGAGAACAGGAAGCGCCAGCTGTTGTTCATAGCGATAAAGGCCCGGTGCAACAAATGTCCAGGCTTGATAAAAAATGTACGGCGCGGAAATGAAGATGGCGACAAATAAGGTCAATTTAAACGGGGCTAGAAACGGCGAGGCGACTTCGGTCGCGATCATTGTCGCTCCCGTATCCGCCATGTGGTGCAACAGCGGCTCCGCCAGCCAGAGGTACAAATCGTTCGCAAACGGCATGAGCACGAGCAGTACGATCAGCACGCATAGCAGCGCTGCCATAATGCGGGATCGAAGCTCTCTGAGATGGGAAACGAAGCTTTGTTCGCTACGATCCAGACCGTCGGTGTCTTGTTCTGTTTCGTCCTCGGCAGCCACGGAGATTTCGCTCAAGACCTGGTCTTTTTCGGTGGTCGAAGCTCCGCGGTGATATCAATTGGTTCATCGATTGCTTTGGCGAAATCGTCGAGCGATTTCTTCGAGGAATCGCTTTCCAAGCTATCCATTTCCAAGAATTCCGCTTCACGTTCCAGATCATATCTGAGTTCGCGCATCAACTGTTTCGCGCGGCCAATCAACTGCCCGGCCGTTCGGCTCATTCCTGGCAGGCGATCCGGTCCGACCACGATCAGAGCGACAATCGCAATAAGGGAGATCTCCCACAAGCCGATAGCAAACACCGAATTCGCGGCGTATGCTTTCTCTTTGTCTGCTGTGCTCGTTTCGCCATCGATCACGCGGCCGGATTCCGCCTTTGTGACCTCATCGGTACCGTCTTCCCCCTCTTTCAATGCCTTTTTGAAGTCTCGGATCCAACCGCCGACATCGGTGCCAACATTACGGATTTTCTTGGTCCCAAACACCAACATCACGATGACCAGGATTACTACGAGTTCTTTAATTCCGAACGACATGCTTTGCCTCCAAGGGCCTAAGCGCTAACCCAGACGCCTATTGTTGCTGACGCAAGGCCTTTTCCTCAAGCCCCGATTGCCCAAAACGGCGTTTCAGCTCCGACATCACACTGTCGGAATCAATGCCTTTATAGGCTAATAAGACCAACGAATGGAACCAAAGGTCCGCTGTTTCGTGAATTATTTCATCCCGGGACCCCGCTTTCCCAGAAATCACGAGTTCCGTGGCCTCTTCACCGATCTTCTTCAAAATGTGATCCGTGCCCTTTGCATAGAGGCCAGCGACATAGGACGCGTGTGGGTCGGCGGTCTTGCGCTCCTCGCAGATGCGGTAAAGTTCATTGATAATGTCAGCGGACATAGCCAGTTCCGTCTCTCTACGCTAAGACAAGCTATCATAGATAGCCATCGGATCCTTGATAACCGGATCCGTAGTCTTCCAGGTGCCATCCTCGTATTTTCGATAAAAACAGCTTTCCCTCCCGGTATGACACGCAATTCCGCCATTCTGCCCGACTAAGAGCAGGATTGCATCGGCATCGCAATCGATCCTTAGCTCCACCAGGTGTTGAATGTACCCGGACTTCTCACCTTTACGCCATAGCCGGCGTCGCGAGCGTGACCAGTAAACTGCACGGTTCTCATCCACCGTCGCTACAAGCGCTTCGCGATTCATCCATGCGAGTGTCAACAGCCGCCCCGTATCGTGGGCTTGTGCGATTACGGGCGCCAAACCCTGCTCGTCCCATTTAATTTCGTCTAACCAGCTCATAATCGAACTTCGATACCGCTTTGGTGCATATGTGCTTTGGCCTCGGCCACCGTATGCTCACCGAAATGAAAGATGCTCGCTGCGAGTACGGCATCGGCGTGCCCTTCGCGTATACCAGCCGTCAAATGCGCCAAGGTCCCCACGCCGCCGGAGGCTATTACCGGGATCGGCGTACTGTCGGCGACCGCACGCGTAAGTTCGATGTCGAATCCATCGCGGGTACCGTCGCGATCCATGCTTGTCAATAGGATCTCACCAGCACCGAGCTCCGCCATTTTGGCACACCATTGTAGTGCATCAATACCCGTCGGTTCCCGCCCGCCATGCGTGTAAATCTCCCATCTTGACGGGTCGGTTTGGGTTTGGCGTGCATCGACCGCGACGACAATGCATTGCGAACCAAACTTATTTGCCGCTTCACGTACAAATTCCACATTGGCAACCGCCGCAGTATTGATCGATACCTTATCTGCACCAGCGATCAGCAGTCGACGGATATCTTCGATCGTCCGGATCCCGCCGCCGACCGTCAACGGAATGAAAACCTGACTCGCGACCTCCTCGACCACATGGGCCATCGTCTCGCGCCGCTCATGGCTCGCGGTGATATCGAGAAAGGTTATTTCGTCGGCACCCTGCTCGTTATAACGCTTGGCGACCTCAACCGGATCGCCGGCATCCTTGATATCGACGAATCGAATGCCCTTGACTACACGCCCCGCATCGACGTCGAGGCAGGGAATGATCCGTTTGGCCAGTGCCATCAGTCGTGGTCGGGGCCGCTTAGCTGGTCCGCCAGCGCCTGTGCCTCCGCCAAGTCGAGGGTTCCTTCATAAATCGCGCGCCCGGTTATCGCGGCTTGAATGCCCTCTGCTTCAACCGCACATAGCGCACGAATATCATCGAGGTTGCTAACCCCGCCTGAGGCAATAACCGGTATCGCCAATTCCCGGGCAAAGGCGACAGTGGCCTCGATATTCAATCCGTCCATCATGCCATCGCGGCTGATATCCGTAAAAACGATCGCACCAACACCATCCTTCTCGAAATGCTGCGCGAGATCGACTGCATCGTGCCGAGATAATTTCGACCATCCTTCGATGGCAACCTTACCGTCGCGCACATCCAAGCCAACGATGATATGCCCGGGAAACTCCAGGCACATGTCCGAGACGAAATGTGGCGCCGTAACCGCCTTTGTCCCGAGTATCACGTAACGTACCCCGGCATCGAGATATTCTTGGATACTTTCCTCGTCGCGGATACCGCCGCCGACCTGAATCACGAGGTCCGAAAACCGGTTGGCTATATCGTGAATGACGGCGGAATTTACTGGTTTTCCCGTTGCTGCACCGTCGAGGTCAACGATATGCAAGCGCCTCGCGCCGGCTTCGACCCACCTGTCGGCGACGGCGAGCGGGTCGTCCGAGTAAACGGTATCGTCATCCATCCGTCCTTGTTTGAGGCGGACGCACTGGCCGTTTTTCAGATCAATTGCGGGGATCAACAACATGACGCTTGAGCCTGTTGATTACTTGGACTGCGTAGAAGTGGTCTGTGCGAATGGAAGATGTCTAATTAATTCGAATGCTACATATTAGTTTAGCACATAGGCGTTTCGATATCGTTTGCCCTCCCGGCCGGCGCCCGCCTTGTGTCGTACCAGACGATCAATGCGCCTCATCCCAATTTGCTCCGTGCCCGGCGTCAACAACAAGCGGAACAGCTAAATCCGCGGCGCCGACCATCAACTCGCAAATATGCTCGGCGACGGCGGTAGCGTCCTCATCGATCTCGAATACCAACTCATCATGCACCTGCATAATCAACGTTGCGGGCGCCCCTTCGCTCTCGATCCATGCATCTACCGTAATCATCGCGCGTTTGATGATATCGGCGGCGGTACCCTGCATCGGTGCATTGATCGCCGTGCGCTCGGCATATTGGCGCCGCTGTGCGTTGCGCGCATTGATCTCCGGCAGATACAACCGGCGTCCGAAAACCGTTTCCACAAACCCCTGTTCGCGCGCACGGATCTTGATTTCATCCATGAACCTCTTCACCCCTGGGTAGCGAGCAAAATACAGATCGACGTAATCTTGTGCGGCCGCGCGGTTGATGCCGAGTTGTCGTCCCAGTCCGAACGCGGACATGCCGTAAATCAGACCGAAATTCACTGCTTTCGCTGCACGGCGCTGTTCGTCAGTGACGGTACTCGGCATAATCCCAAGGATCTCCGCGGCGGTCGCGCGATGGATATCGATGCCGGTTTGAAAGGCCTCTACTAAGCGCTCGTCCGCGGACAGATGCGCCATGATTCTTAGTTCGATTTGAGAGTAGTCGGCGGCGATCAGCACGCGCCCCGGTGGCGCGATGAAGGCTTGCCGGATGCGGCGTCCCTCCGCCGTCCGGATCGGAATATTTTGCAGATTTGGATCGGAAGACGAGAGGCGGCCGGTAGCGGCAACGGCTTGGTGATAACTAGTGTGAATTCGACCGGTGACCGAGGAGATCTCCAATGGCAACTTATCCGTATATGTTGATTTCAACTTACTCAACGCGCGATACTCCAGGATCAGTTTCGGCAACGGATAGTCATCGGCAAGTTCCACCAATACTGCTTCGCCGGTAGAAGGTTGACCCTTGGGTGTTCTAGCCTTGACCGGCAGACCCTGCTTTTCAAAGAGGATCGTCTGGATCTGCTTCGGCGAGCCAATATTGAAAGCCTCACCGGCGCATTCGTGTGCCTCGGCTTCGAGTTCATTGAGCCGTTGTTCGAGTTCATGACTCTGCGTCGCGAGCATCTCCCCATCGATGAGCACTCCGCGTCGTTCTATTCGTGAAAGAACTGGAACCAGCGGTATTTCGATTTTGCTGAAGATGCTGGTGAGCGTAGTTGTTTCCTGCAATCTGGGCATCAGCGATCGGTGCAGACAAAGACAAGCTTCGGCATTTTCGGCCGCGTACGGCGTTGCTTGTTCGAGATCAACTTCGTTAAATCCGATCTGTTTCGCGCCTTTTCCGGCGACGTCCTCGTAACGGATCGTATTGCGGTCAAGGTGTTTTGACACAAGCGTGTTGAGATCGTGGCGACTGGCGATGCTGTTTAAGACGTAGGACTCGAGCATCGTGTCGTATTCAATGCCGTTAAGTTCGATCCCATGGTTCCGCAGAATGTTGCAATCATATTTGAGGTGGTGCCCGAGCTTTGCCTTGTTGGGATCTTCGAGTAAGGGCCGCAGGCGTTCGAGCACCATGAGGCGGTCCAGTTGCGCCGGCGCGCCCGGGTAATCGTGAGCCACGGGTACATATGCCGCATTGCCCGGTTCGACCGAGAACGACAGGCCCACTACCTTTGCCTCCATGTAATTCAGGCTAGTTGCCTCTGTGTCGAAAGCGAAATAGTCCGAGTTCTCCAATAAGCCCAGCCAATGGTCCAAATGGCCTTCATCGAGGACCATTTCGTAATTGATTTTGGCTTCAATGGTGGATCCCAACCCATCCCCGGCCGTGACGTCCCCGAGTTGCTTCAGCCAAGTCTTGAATTCGAGTTTGCGAAATAGCTCAAGGAGATGCTTTTCGTCGCGCTTGTGCGGCTCCAAGTCTTGCGGCTCGACATCGAGATCAACCTCGTCAATGATGGTGACAAGGCGTTTAGAAAGCGGGAGGTCGTTGATACTGTTGCGCAGGTTCTCTCCAACTTTGCCCGATATCTCACCGGCGCTGGCAATTATCTGCTCAAGGTCGTGGTATTTTTCGAGCCACTTTACGGCGGTCTTGGGGCCCACTTTCTCTACGCCCGGTATATTATCGACTTTGTCGCCGATAAGCGTCAGATAATCGATGATCTGATCCGGCCGTACCCTGAATTTCCTGATGACGCCCGCCACGTCTAGAACCGTATTGTCCATCGTGTTGACTAACCGAATATGGTCGTCGACCAGTTGCGCCATATCCTTATCGCCGGTTGAAATGACCACCTCGATGCCGTTAGCGGCGGCCCGTCGGGCCAAGGTGCCGATGACGTCATCGGCCTCGATGCGATCGACAATAAGCAGGGGGTAACCGAGGGCTCGTATTATTTCGAAAATCGACGGTACCTGGGTGCGTAGATCTTCTGGCATAGGCGGCCGCTTGGCCTTGTATGCCGGGTACCACTCATCGCGCAGGGTCTTGCCCTTGGGGTCGAACACGACGCCGAAAAGATCCGGCTCGTGTTCTTTATAGAGGCTTTGTAACATTGTGATAACGCCATGGATCGCACCCGTTGGGAACTCCTTGGAGTTCTTTAGCTCGGGCAAAGCGTGAAAAGCCCGATAGAGGTACCAGGAACCATCGACAAGAACGAGTTTTTTTTTGCTGCTCATAATATAGAACCCAACCCAAAACTATTTACGTGCGCGGTATGCGGCGTGAAGATTGCAGCCGCATGTCGGTGAATACTATTGATTATGGGTTCTAGTACTTTAATCGGGCACCCCGATCCGGACACTGGAACCGACAGGAATTGGTCTGGCATAAATGCTATGCTATTTTCCCGTTGCTGCCGCAAACGATTTTGATGTTGAGAAAAAAATAAATGTTTCATAGAAGTCCTGCCATAGTATTCGCCTGTCTGGTATTTTTCGCGGCCAGACTCAGTGCCGAAGCCCCCTCCGGGCTCGAGGAACTCCCGGCGCCGCTGCCGCCACCTGAACGCATCGAATACGATGAGGAAATGGAACCTGAAGTTACCATCATCCAGCGCAAAGATGCGACTGTTGAAGAATATCGCCTAAACGGCCGACTCTATATGGTCAAGATAATGCCTGTCGTGGGGAAACCGTACTATTTCGTCGACCGCGACGGTGACGGACTCATGGA
>DAOWDI010000204.1 GCA_030639105.1 Gammaproteobacteria bacterium
AGGCAATTGGTAGCGATGGATGAATATATCAAGATCTTGGGATTGCTGCGACGGTCATTTAAAGCGGCCTATTCAGGCTATATCGAAAAGGTTAAGACCTTTAGGAATGTACCGGAAATTGGCGACAAATGGCCGCGGGATGGATTTTTCCTGCCGACGGTAGAAGAATTCATGGCCGAGGCAGCACGGCAAGCTTCGACAACCACCGTGCAAGCCATGCTGGATTTGCATGCGCCGACAGTGGAGGTCGACCAAGAACAATTGGCCAACGCCTCGGCCGCTCAATAGTTGTTCAGGAAGCATACTCCGGCCGGTACAAGCATGAGCAGATGGTATTGCGCCTTGGGGTTTTCGTTATTGGCGGCCTACCTGATCCAGGATTGGTATCCTTTGAAGTGGCCATGGCTGGTGCAGATGCAAACTAATGACCTGTACAAGCAGATTTCCGGATTCGGCCTTGCCCTCTTTACTCTTAGCCAATGGCATCTGTCCCTATTTAGAATGCAGCGTAAACTCGCAATGGCCCATAAGGAATTGTCGAGGCACCGGCAATGGGGTGTGCTGGCCCCGGTTTTCTTTTACCTGCATGCCCACAGCTTCGGTTATGCGTATCTTTTTCTTTTCAGCACGTTATATTTGGTCAATTTTGGCGTTGGTCTTTTGCACCCCTATACCTACCGCACCCGCAATAGATTGCTTGTCAACGCCCAGCTGGTAACCCACGTTAGTCTCTCCTGTTTTCTAACGATCCTCTTGAGCTACCATGTCTTTATCTCCTATTGGTATGAGTAGACGGGTACTATTATTCTAGATCAAGTTATCGAGGCTAATCGCTCAGGCATCGTCACACGGGCACTAGGCGAGCTACATCGGACTGGATACGTACAAAGAGAAGATTGCGGCCTCGCAACCCGCAGGGGTCAAGGACTGATTTTGAATGCGGCCTAATCGATCGAGGTATGTACTCGTTCTTTCGCTAGTCGCTGGCGCACTTCGCGTAGGATGCCGTCATCCAGTTGTTCCTCGAGGATGCGCAAGCGATATTCGGCCTTGGGCAATCCACCTTCCGCGGCGAGACTCATCCAATAATAGGCACCGGCCGTGTCCTTCGCGGTTCCTTTGCCGCTGACCAGACAGACCGCTAGGCCATACTGCGCCCGCAGATGTCCCTGGCGGGCCGCCATTTCATACCATTGGATGCCATCAAGTGAGGCATACTCGGGCTCGTCAGATAATATGCAGCGTTGCGCCAACTCGTACTGTGCGTTCGCATATCCCTGGTCTGCCGACCGACGTAGCCACGCTACCGCAATCTTCTTATTCACCGCAACTCCTTCACCGCTGTCCAAGGCCATGGCCAAGCGATAACTCGCCTTTGCATAGCCCTGCTCAGCCGCCATGCGTAACCACTTTATCGCTTCGCCGGGTTGTGACTCCGGTAGGAACCCACGCTGGAAAAATCGGCTCAAGGCGTATTGCGCCGGGGCAAGACCGGCGGTCGCCGCCTTCTCCATCCAATATTTCGCAAGTTCCAGATCCCGAAAGTGCGGTGGCGAATTAGCGTAGATCAACGCGAGGTTATATTGCGCTTTCTCATACCCCGCCTTGGCCGCGCGTTCGCACCAATGAATGGCCTGATCGAAGTCGCGAACCCCTATGTCACCATTGACATAGGCGAGTGCCAGGCTCATCTGTGCTCTCGCGTGACCCTGTTGCGCCGCCGCCTCCCAGTGCCGCAATGCGGCTTTCATATCCGCGACGACATCCGTCCCACGCGCGTACAGATCGCCGAGACTGAACTGCGCCATTACATTACCATTCGCGGAAGCCGCGTAGTACCACATTAATGCGCGATCCATGTCTCGTCCGGTGCCGGTTCCCGTCTGGTAGCACCACCCGAGCCGCGCCTGGGATCCCGTACAATTTTGTTCCGCCGCGGCAATATACCAGGTCAGCGCCACCTCCTGATCGGCCACGACGCCTTTGCCGAGCGTGTAACACCGCGCCAATTGATACTGGGCTTTGGCGTGACCCTTGTGCGCGGCGCGTTGGTACCAGACAAAAGCCTGCTGTACATTAACATCGAGCGTGGATCGCTTGCGGAAACGCTCGGCCAGTACGAATTGCGCTTGTGCATCCCCACCTTTGGCGTCTGCCAGCAGCTTATCAACATCGATGTCTGGAACGTCCCCCATCAGTAGATTCTAGCGCCTATTTGCGCCGCCACCCCCCCCCCGACGCACCGATGCGGATCAGAAATGCGCCCACCAGGGAGCGCTGCAAGCTGGACCATCGCAGGTCGACCCTATGATTAATGTGAGTCCGGCGATCCGGTGCTCGCGCGCGGGCTGAGTAATGCGATCAAGCTGGAGGTATCGAAATGGTTAGCGCCTTGGCGCTGAAGTTGCCCATAAAACTGGTCGATAACAGCAGTCACCGGTAGTTGCGCACCATTATGCCTCGCCGTATCCAGCACGATACCAAGATCCTTGCGCATCCAGTCGACCGCGAATCCGAAATTGAATTCCCCGACGATCATGCTCGCCGCCCGATTGTCCATCTGCCAGGACTGGGCCGCACCTTTGGAGATCACCGCGACGACCTTCTCCATATCGAGACCCGCGGTTAGGCCAAAATTCAAGCCTTCGGCCAATCCTTGGAGTAAACCAGCGACGCATATCTGATTGACCATCTTTGTCAGCTGACCGGTACCCGGCGGCCCCATCAGCATGCAGGCACGCGTGTACGCATCAATGACCGGGCGTACCCGCTCGAAAGCCTGTTCCCGACCTCCGCACATCACTGTCAATACGCCCTTCTCGGCGCCGCTCTGTCCACCGGACACGGGCGCGTCGAGGAACTCTATCCCCTGCCGCAACCCGAGTTCGGCGAGATGGCGCGCCACGATATCAGAAGTGGTTGAGTGATCGACGTAGACGCTACCGGGAGCCATCCCCACAAAGGCCCCGTCTGGACCCAGGGTTACCGCCCGTAGATCGTCATCGTTGCCGACACAGGAAAATACGAACTCCGCGCCCGTCGATGCCAGTCTGGGCGTACACGCTGAGGACCCCTCATACTCGTTCAGCCAGGCATCCATCTTACTTGCGGTCCGGTTATACACCGTGACGTCATGACCACCACGGCTCAAGTGGCCGGCCATGGGGCCGCCCATGACACCAAGGCCGATAAAGCCGAGCTTACTCATATTCCGCCTCCCGCCGGCAGCTCACCGGACGATCCGGGGAGCCTGATCCAATATGCGAGCTTACCCACTCAATGGGTCATTCCCCCATTGAGGCAGAGGCCAATGATCGAAAATCAGGCGTTCCCCGGTCATGGAGATGCTTGCTTGACTGAAATCAATTACGGTCGCTTTGTCTTCCTTCAACGCTTAAGAGGCTGTCCGAGAATAGGAGCTGTAGCGAGGGAACGCTGATTTGAGTCAGATTTTTTCATCGGCGGCCATACCCGCCTCTAAGCTGGCCAGATCGTCCCACCTACTTCGGTAATACCGTCATACGGCGCGGTACTATTTCAAGACAAGCTGGTTCTTCTTGCCGCGGGGCGCCGAAGGACTCGCACCGCCGGAAGACCGGCGCGCGTTTAGTTCGTCCGCAAGCTGACGCGCATACACCGAAACCTGTTTTTGCGTCCCGGGGCGCGCCCCGGTAACGGGCGCATAACCACCTTCGATCACATACCGGAACCAGCTTCCCTTGGCTCCCTGAGGCGACGGCATCTTCTCTACCTGGCCGACGCGATAGTATTCAGTCGATGCTTCAATTTTTGTCGCGGTTTCGGTCATCTTCAATGCTCCATAGGTTTTCGTCGCGGCCGTATCGTTCTTAATCATCAGCACGGTGCGTATCAGCGATGAATTCTCGTGTTTTATCCGGCCGAATAGCTAAGGTCGTTGATTCTTTATCCCTTCCCGCGATTGTTTCCGGAGAATAGCGGCTAGCGGTGTTCGGATCATGACGACGGCATTTCACGAAGCACTACAGGTATCGATCGGGGCGCCAGGACTGAATCAGCGATAATCGCTCTTCCCGAACGCTGAAGAGCAATCACAAAACTATAAGATTTAGGTCTTCCCGCATAAAGAAAATGAAGAACTTAGCGAACTATAATGGCCAGACCTACGGTGAAAGATACTAACATATTCGGTGGAGGTGCGCGACCGCACCAAGCGACAAATGTGTGATTTGCTATGGTGCCGTCGATATTGGACCGAGATAAGGGATGTCGACGCCCCGGTATCAGCGTCTTAGGTATTAGCGTATAGATTTGCCGTGGTCGTGCCAGCGAGCAGGTGCCGCTACCCGTTTACGATAGTAGGGCTCGGCACTGTACTCGCACCGGCGCTCCCCGGGGACGCTGATAGGTCCCCCATACGGAAGCTTTGCTCAAGCATTGTTGATATCGTCTTCGGATACTATCAACAGGTCGGGAATGACCAGCGGACCGCAAGTTACGGACGCCCCGCCCCACGACAGGCCAGTGCCGAAGCCGAGCAGGATCAGCCGCAGCGGTTCGGTGGTCAGCCGCTCCTGCAGCGCACCGGCCATTACCATCGGGATTGTTGCGGCGCTCGTATTGCCGAATTTCGCCATGTCCTCCACCTGCTTGTCAGCGGGCAATTTCATACTTTTGGCGATGTATTTCAGGATGAAGCTGTTGGCTTGGTGCATAACCCAAGCGTCGACGTCGTCCATACTCCATCCGGCGAGGGCGAGAACGCGATTGTTCAACGCCGGCACTTCGCGCAGCGTGAAGGCAAAGACCTCGGTACCGTTCATATACAGGTCCTCCTCACTACGGATGTTGCCGCCCTC
>DAOWDI010000029.1 GCA_030639105.1 Gammaproteobacteria bacterium
CAAGCGGGATGTTGAGGTAAGCGCCTTCGCCCGCACCCCATACGCCAAAGGTCTGGCCAAGGTCTTCGTCGTGCGCACCAAGCCCCATCTCTTTTGCCGGATCGAACAGACCACCAAGTCCGATGGTGCTGTTGACGATGAACCGGCCGGAGTCCGCGAGGAACTGACCCGGTTTGCCTTGCAGCAGATCATTGAAGATGACATTGAGATAGCTGACGTTGTCGAAAAAGTTGGTCACTCCGGTGCGTACCGGTTTTGGTGTTACCTTGACGTAGCCGCGTGCCACCGGTTGCATGATATTGCGATCGAGGGAGTCATTGAAATTGTAGATCTTGCGGTTTGCCGCTTCGTAAGGATCTCCCGGGTCGCCATCTGGCGTAGTTGCGCACCCGGTGACTAAGCCCAAGGCTACGATTAACGCAACGGGTAGCATTAGTTTTCGTTCGTATTGCATGATGATTATCCCGATGAGTGAGTAAACAAACTATTATTTCTTATGTTGTTATATTACCACAGTCGTGTGCCATGGCACACGACCGCTACCGATCGCTAGAACCGTAGTCTGCAACTTTACCATGTAATTTGGTAATAAGTGAGTAAAATCCCTGTTTTTTTATGACGGCTGTATAGTCGGCACGCTTGAGTGACAAATCAGACACCCCATCGGCGATAACGTTAACAATTTGCCACACGTCCTCTGTATTACGCAGGAGGTAGTCCAGCATAACCCTGTCCCCCTCACCAGTGAGGATGACTGTTTTCACCAACAAATTACCGCGACGCTCCTTGACCTCCAGCGTCTCGAATACCTCGCCCGAATAGCTGTCGAAATTGGATGCATAGGTCGCCGTACTGAGACTGGCGAAGAGATCAATAAAGTCACTACGTTCATCTTCGGCCAGTAGCTTCCAGTGCTTTCCCGTGACGATGCGGGAAATCGTCGCGAAATCGAATGTCTCATTCAGCACTGGGGTGAGTTGGTCGACGCGACCGCTGTACCCCAGTGTATCGGCCTCCATCATGACTTGCAGGAGTGTCGAGTGAAGTTTTTCCACCACTGCTTTACCTGCGTCCAGGTGTTCCGCCGCACCAGCCGCGTAGCAGCAAGCGACAAGAGGCAGGATGGTTGCATAGAGACTTGTTTTCGTCATGATCGAGGTTTGCCTTGTTACTGCATGGTCAGTTTCGATGATCGAGCAATCGATGGTTGAAAAGTTCATTTCGGGGTGGGGCTCTCGGGTGTTGCCCGTGTGTAGGAACGGTTTTTCCACCGCGATCGCTCGCCCCGCGCATAGCGGATCGCTGAGGTCCACGTCATCGCGAGGAAGAGCAGTGCCGCTGCCGGCAGGGTCAATGCCCAATAATGGCCGAGCCCGTAGTAGCGAACCGTCGGCAGGTACGATCCCACCATGGCCAACAATGCGATTGCCGCGAGCAGCCTCGCGGCGGCGGGACCCGAGAGGAGGGCGGCGATAGGCACGAAATAGCCGAGGAGCATGAGCAGGGTACAGGCGATCAGCAAGGCCGGGGAATAGCCGAGCTGCGTATACGCCGTACGCGCGACCATATTCCAGATATTGCAGAGGTTTTTGTATGGACGCAGGGCGTGTGCGTCATTCGATAAGCCGATCCATATACGCCCGGGCAGGTCCTTGATCGTCCGTGCTAGGGTACAGTCATCGATGATTGCACCTTTAAACGTCGTGAATCCGCCGATCGCACGAAGCTTATCGACGCGCAGAAGGGCGCATCCGCCCGCGCCCGCCGCGATCCGCGATCGCGGTGAATTGCTCAACGCAAACGGATAGATCAACTTGAAAAAATAGACGAACGGCGGCAGCAATAGCTTTTCCCAGAACTGTTGCATGTGTAAATTGGCCATGACCGAGACCATGTCGAGCTGATTGTCTTGCAAATGCTGAAGCAGCGATGCGACGACCCCGGGTTGCAGGCCGATATCGGCATCGAGCAATAGCACATACGGCGATTTGCAATGCTTCAGCCCCTGTTCTAGCGCCCAGAGTTTGCCGCTCCAACCCTGCGGAGGCGGGCTGCCGTCGATGACCGTGAGATTGTCGATGGCCTCACGTATCGCGATTTCTCCGGTGCCGTCATCGCTCTGGTCGTCAATGACGACGATGCGCGCGAGATGGCCTTGGGCGGCGAGGCGTTGCAGTGTCTGACCGATACAAGCCGCTTCGTTGCGCGCGGGTATCAGTACCGTGATATCAGCGATCTCGCTTTTTACCGCCGCTTCGTCGATATGCAGGCGTTCGCGTGTACTCCATGGCCGCCACGGCAGCAGCAACAGCGCTGCCCACATCAGTGCCGACACACCCACGATCCAGGTAAACATGGCGATGCGCCTTAGCGGCGGGCAAACACTTCAGGCGACTTGTTTTTCGTTGTCGTCCCGCGCAAGCTCTACTGTCGCGACCCCTAAGGGTGTCGCGGGCGCCTCATCTTCATATTGAAACGGGACTTCGGGGGCCATGTCCCCTGAGGTCTTTGGCCCGCGCAGGAATACGGCTAGTGCCTTCCATGGCCGTCTGAAGGTGTCGTCGACCGCGGTTGCCTCATAGCCGCTGTGAACCATGCAATCGGCGCATTTGGGATTTACGCCCGTACCGTACTTAGCCCAATTCGTTTCTTTGAGGAGTTCCTTGAAGCTCGAAGTATAGCCCTCTCCGACGAGGAGATAGCAGGGCTTTTGCCAACCGAATACATTGCGCGTTGGGTTGCCCCACGGCGTGCAGTGGTAGGTCTGATTTCCCGCCAGGAAGTCAAGGTACAGGGAAGATTGATTGAACCGCCAATTGCGTCCGCGGGCGAGCTTGAAAATGTCGCGAAATAATTGACGGCTGTTATTACGCTTGAGGAAGACATCTTGGCGCGGCGCGCGTTCGTAGTTGTATCCCGGAGAGATGGTGACGCCTTCCAGTTTGAGCTTCATCATCGTGTCCATGAACTCGGCGACTTCTTGTGGAGATTCGCCCTGAAACAACGTGCAGTTGACGGTTACGCGAAAGCCGCGCTTAAGCGCCTTGGTGATGACATCTGTACATAGGTTGTATATGCCACTTCGGCCGACGGAGCTATCGTGACGTTCCCGGTTGCCGTCTAGGTGAATCGAAAACGTCAGATAGGGCGATGGCGAATAGTCGTCCATTCTGCGGTCCAGCAGCAGTGCGTTCGTGCATAAGTAGACGAATTTCTTGCGTTCGATGTACCCGCGGACGATTTGCGGCATCTCTTTGTGGATCAGCGGTTCGCCGCCCGCAATCGATACGATCGGCGCACCGCATTCGTCGATCGCATCCATGCACTGCTCAAAGCTCAGCCGTTTATCGAGGGTTTCTTCGGGATAGTCGATCTTCCCGCAGCCAGCGCACGTAAGATTGCAGCGGAATAGCGGCTCGAGCATCAGTACCAGTGGGTATTGTGCAACACGTTTGATTTTCTGAGCCAGAATGTAGCGTCCGACACGGTATTGTTGAAGCAAAGGTACACCCATGATTCACCTCTGTCGATTTTTGAAAATTTGCTTGACTTTCAGGTAATTGCGACTGCAACCCGGCCACGGTCGTAAGATACTGTAATGCATTTGCAAAGTACAGCCCCACACTCGCTTAAACCGCGTATGGAGATCGTGATCCGCGAACCTGAGAGGAAGGTGTTGTTTGTCCGCCGCGGTGACTTGGGGTGTCGCATCTGCCGGCCTCGATGGTGCGCGGCCCCCCCGGCGTGAGAGAATTCAACATCGGCACACCCGGCATCGGCGCCGCTGAGCGGCCGCCCGTTTGCTAGCAGTGAACTGCCGAATGGGGGATAATGGATCATCCCGAATGCCAGTGGATCTGCATTCCTACCTGGTTTGAAATGAATCGCAAAACGAATTACCCCCTGTTGGGCAACATTGATTCACCTGAGGATCTACGGCGGTTGCCGGAGTCTTCACTTGAGCAAGTCGCCACCGAATTGCGTGAGTATCTAACCGCATCCGTTAGTCAGAGCGGCGGGCACTTTGCGGCCGGTCTCGGTACGGTCGAACTCACCATCGCCCTGCATTATCTGTTCAACACACCAGAGGATCGCATCGTCTGGGATGTCGGCCACCAGGCGTACCCGCATAAGATCCTCACCGGTCGCCGCGACCGCATGCATACAGTGCGTAAGAAAGATGGTGTTTCTCCCTTTCCTAAGCGGGACGAAAGCCCCTACGATACGTTCGGCGTCGGTCATTCGAGCACCTCGATTAGCGCGGCTTTGGGCATGGCAATCGCGGCCAAGGCAACGGGTAAAACGCGGCGCGCGGTAGCGGTGATCGGCGATGGCGGCTTGACCGCCGGTCTGGCATTTGAGGCCTTGAACCATGCCGGCGACACTGGGGCCGACATGCTCGTGATCTTAAACGACAACAATATGTCGATATCACCGAACGTTGGCGCGCTGTCGAATCGATTCGCTCAATTACTGTCGGGTAAGGTGTACACGACGGTGCGTGAGAGTAGCAAGAAGGTCCTCTCACAGGTTCCTAATGCATGGGAACTCGCACGGCGCGCTGAGGAGCACGTCAAAGGGTTGATTGTGCCGGGAACCTTGTTTGAGGAATTCGGCTTCAATTATATCGGTCCAATCGATGGGCACGACTTACACACGGTGCTCAATACGCTGCGCAACATTCAGCAGCTGAAGGGCCCGCAGTTTCTTCACATCATCACCAAGAAGGGCAAGGGTTACGCGCCGGCCG
>DAOWDI010000040.1 GCA_030639105.1 Gammaproteobacteria bacterium
ATCAGGTCGAAATGCCCAGCCAGTGCCCGGCCAAGGCCATCGCGTCCATCGGCGACGGCCTCGACCTCAAAACCGTGATACACGAACACGTCAATGAGACCCAACCGGATGGCTTCCTCGTCTTCCACGATCAATAGACGCCGTTTGCGGTTCATCTCTTTGCCGTACCTTGGATCCCAGAAAGCAGGCTATCAGCAACCTGCGGGGAGCACATGTAAAAGTTTTGTAAACGGATGCGCAATAGTTTTACGAAACCGTGCCTAGCGCCCAAGCCGTCGCCGGACCATGCTTTCCCCACTCACAAACACAATACCAATGGAGCAACCAGCATGGCACTCATCACCCGATTTACCCGGCTGTTTACCGCCGATCTGCACGCGGTCCTCGACCGCATAGAAGAGCCCGACACCCTACTGAAACAGGCGGTGCGCGAAATGGAAGACGAACTCGCCCGCATGCAATCGCAGGCGAAATCGCTGCACGGCGACATCGAACGCCTGAACATGCAGGAGAACGATGCGCAAAAACGTCTCGCCGACATCGAAGAGGAACTCGACGTGTGCTTCGAGTCCGGCGAGGAATCGCTGGCGCGAAGCCTGGTCAAACGCAAGATCGAGACCGCACGTCATGGTAAAGCGGTAGCCGCCAGGCGCGATGCAACCGCCAATAGCCTCGCCAGTTTGGACGCGGGCATCGCCGAGAATCAGCGGCATCTGGCGGGCATGCATCAGCAGCTCGAACTGCTCATCGAAGAGACGCCCGTAACGGGTCCCGTCGAGTATGCCGTCGGGGACTTCAGCATTGACAACGACGAGGTCGAAATCGCCTTCCTGCGCGAGAAACAACGGAGGGCGCGATCATGAGACATCCGACCTTCATCACCGGTGTCGTCATCGCCTTCATCTTCGCACTCGCCGGCACGGCTGCTTTCACCAGCTTGAAGCTCCTGCTGCTCCCGAGCGTCTTATTGAAGTGGCTGATCGCGTGCCTGGCGGCCCTCTACGTGGTTTATCTGATCGCGGCGAGCGGTGAGAGGACCGGCCGTCTCGCTACGCCAACGCTGTGGCTCGCGGGAACTGCCGCGCTCTGGCTGCTGGCACCGGGACTCACCCTGTACTTTATTGGGCATCTAGGCATGGTCTGGCTGATCCGCTCGCTGTATTTTCATACGGGCGTGCTGCCGGCGCTGCTCGATCTCGGCTTGTGCGCGCTCAGCCTCCTTGCGACGGTTGCGACCATCCACCACAGCCACAGCATCTTCCTGACGATCTGGAGTTTTTTTCTGACCCAAGCACTGTTCGTCGCGATCCCGTCGTTGATCAAAAAGCGTCGGGGCGAACCCGCGGATAACCCTGAATTCCATTTTAATCGTGCATTGCACACGGCCGAAGCCGCCGTGCGCCGCATGCATAGGTCCAACTAAAACCATCAACCAATGAGGAACCATCGATGAAAACACAACTTGCCGGAATCGCACTGTTCGCCGCCACCCTGTCTACCGTGGCCTTCTATCCCGCGCTGCAATCCACCGCCGGCGTTAACATCATCACCCCGCCGGCCGATCCGGTGGCGCACATCGTGTCACCCGTCGATCCGATCACGAATGTACGGCCACGGATAGAGGTCGTCTTCGCACTCGATACCACGAGCAGCATGAGCGGATTCATTCAGGCGGCCAAGGAGAAGATCTGGTCCATCGCCACCACCATGGCCTCCGCCCAGCCCGCGCCCGAGATCAAGATAGGTCTCGTCGCTTTTCGCGATCGAGGCGATGCGTATGTCACCCAGGTGACGGACCTGTCCGAAGATCTTGATTCAGTCTATGCCAAACTCATGGATTTCAAAGCCATCGGCGGCGGCGACGGCCCGGAATCCGTGAACCAGGCCTTGTATGACGCCGTCCACCATATGTCCTGGAGCCAGGGTGCGGGCGCCTACAAGGTCGTCTTTCTCGTCGGCGACGCCCCGCCGCACATGGACTATGCGAACGAGATCCAATACCCCGAGACCTTACAGGCCGCGAAGTCAAAGGGGATCCGCATCAATACGATCCAGAGTGGCCGCGACGCCAATACCGCCCGCGAGTGGCAGCATA
Organism: Gammaproteobacteria bacterium; assembly: GCA_030639105.1. GTDB lineage: Bacteria > Pseudomonadota > Gammaproteobacteria > UBA11873. The sequence goes on from DAOWDI010000040.1 coordinate 2,096, forward strand.
TCGCGGCATTGAGTCAGGGTGACTTCTTCAACGTCAATGAGGACGGCAGCGCGGTGGCGGTCACAACCCCTTTTGACAAAAATATTGCGGATCTTTCGGCCAAACTCGACGATACCCGCCTGTATTTCGGCAGCGCCGAAGAAAAAGCGCGGCAGCAATTGAAGAAGGATGCCACCGAGAAGCTGCACGCCGCCGCCTCCGAAGCGACCCGCGCACGCCGTGCCGCATTCAATGCCTCACGCAGCGGTGAACGCAACTTCCTCGGCAAGAAGGAGTTGGTAGATGCTGTCGCCGCGGGACGGGTCGATCTGGATACCATGGCCGAGGACGAATTGCCCGCATCGCTGCAGGCCGTTGCACCCGCGAAGCGCAAGTCCGTGGTCAACAAGCAAGTGGAGAAGCGCAGTGAACTGAAACAGCTGATCGGGGAGTTGGTCGGGAAACGCGATGCCTATATTGCAGAGAAGGTCGAGGCCGAAGGCGGCGCCAAGGACTCTCTCGACAATAAACTCTATGAAACCGTACGCGCCCAGGGGGCGGCCAAGGGCATGGTGTACGAGGCCGCTCCGAAGTACTGAACAACGCTTTGTCAGGACAATACAGGATAGGGGCCGCGCGAGCGGTCCCTTGTGTTTATCCGCCCCGGCACTCCGCAATTCGGTGTCCAGATCCGGGATCTTCGAGGTGAAATCCCCTTAATTTCCAGGTGTCGGCTGCCGTTATCCTCAGGTGACACCACATGCCGGCCGGCGGCTCATTTTGGTTTCATACTTGGAGTTGAATGTGATGAGGATGGGTTTCGATGCGCAAAAGACTCGAAGACGGATCGCAATCTTGTGGCTGTGCTGGCTGTTCGGCGGCTGCAGTGAAGGCCCAGCCCCCACGGTAAGCTGGGAGCACTCCACTTTCGGCTTGTACGGCGCCGCAATCTCCTATGATGGACATTTCGCTGTCGTCTCGAGTACCGGCGGCAACGCCAGCTACTGGGACCTTAAGGCAAACCAGATGCTTTATGCCTGGCGTCATCAGGATGGCGACGACAACGAAATCTCGCACATCGCCTTTGCGCCGAATAATTCACACGTTATCACCGCGAGCGTACGCGACTTTGTGGTGTGGAATGCGCGTACCGGCGAAGCACTGGGGTATTGGGGGGTCGACGCCGACATCAATGACATCGCAATCTCAAATGCCGGCCGCTTCGTCCTCCTCGGGCTCAAAGACGGTCGTGCGATCCACATCAACCAACGTACGCGGCGCCGTCTCGAGGTCGTTGCGCATCAAAATGAGCGCGTTGCCACCGTGGACATGACGGCTGACGGCACACTTGCCGTGACCGGCGGCAACGACGGTCGCGTGGTCGTGTGGAACTCGAATACGGGCAGCGAAATACACGAATTCGAACATCTCAGTCGGCTCATCGTAACCAAGTTTGACCCCACGCAGCAACGTTTACTGACGGCCGACGAACAAGGACACGCCTATATCTGGGATCTGGATTCGGGCGACAAACTCACGACACTACACCTCGACCAGCACCAACGCGTAATCACTGCCGTGAGATTCTCCGACGATGGAAGCCGATTATTGCTGGGATTCCCCGGGCGGGATCTGCGCTTGTGGGACACGAGCACGGGTCAAAGGATCGGTTCCTGGAGTACGTCAAACCGAGCGAAAGGATGGGTAGTGCAGGGTTCGACCGTTTATGCAGTGGCATTCAACGAGCAGGAAAACGCCGTCCTCGCCGAGTCTTCCAATGGCCGCGGAGGAATGTGGCCCATCACAGCGGGGAACTAGGAGCCTGTCGGACTTGGGACTTTTGACTTGCGGAAAAGACCCACATCCAGCGGGCTATCATCAGCGCTCACGCCCTGCTTATGACGCTTCATCGCGCTCGCCGTCAACATAGCGCGTTACTGATAGCCCGCGCACAGCAGGGCTTGCTGCCCCTTTGTCTCGCATTCGGGTATAATTTACCGTTTACGGTTTACGCTCGGTTCGGGTGAAAGAATCGCAACGCTGGCCGTACCCACACCAGTGCAAACCGGGACCCCACATGTCTCGCCGACGCTATTCACGTTAGCACAGGGACTGCGAAGGATTGACCTTCACGGGCGGCCGCTCGCGTGCTGCATCAACCCCAGGGCCAGGAGCCAAAGTGTCCGATAAACCACTAACCGATATCTGTTTCGAAAATTTCGACCTCCATCCGCTCTTACTCAAAGGACTAGAAGAAGCCGCCTTCATCCGCTGTACACCGATCCAGGCGATGACCCTGCCCCTAACACTAGAGGGCAAGGATGTCGCGGGCCAGGCGCAGACCGGCACCGGCAAGACTGCTGCGTTTCTGGTCGCGATATACAACCGCCTGCTTAACAATGCGGCTCATCCCAACCGCGGCAGCCTCGACCCGCGCGCCGTTATCATTGCGCCGACGCGCGAACTCACCATACAGATCGATAAAGACGCTCGACAGATCGGACGCTACACCGAGCTAAATACGGCGTTGATCTACGGCGGCGTGGACTACGACAAACAACGCCGACAGCTCCAAGAAGGCGTAGATATCGTCATTGCCACCCCCGGACGTCTGATCGACTTCGTCAAACAGGGCGCGGTGAAATTCCGCGGTGTGGAAATGATGGTCATGGACGAGGCCGATCGCATGTTCGACCTTGGTTTTATCAAGGATATCCGCTTTCTGCTGCGCCGCATGCCCGGCCCGACCGAACGCCAGAATCTGTTGTTCTCCGCAACCTTGAGCCACCGCGTGCTCGAACTCGCCTACGAACACATGAATGAACCGGAAAAGCTCGTTGTCGAGACCGAGACCATCACTGCTGCTCAGGTTCGCCAGACGGTCTATTTCCCCGCCACCGAAGAAAAGCAGCCGCTATTGTTGGGGATCCTCGCGCAAATGGACGCAAATCGCTCCATGGTCTTCGTCAATACAAAGATCGCCTGCGAGCGCGTCGCGCGCACACTCGAACGCGCGGGTTACCGAGTCGGGGTGTTGTCCGGTGATGTACCGCAGAAAAAGCGCGAGAAGCTCCTTGCCAGTTTCGTCTCGGGCGATCTCAGTATGCTCGTCGCAACCGACGTCGCCGCGCGCGGCCTGCACATTCCCGGTGTAAGCCATGTGTTCAACTACGACCTACCGTTCGATGCCGAAGATTACGTACACCGTATCGGCCGTACCGCGCGCCTCGGCGAACCGGGTGATGCCATCAGCTTCGCCTGCGATGAGTACGCAATGAGTCTGCCCGATATTGAGACCTTCATTGAGCAGAAGATCCCGGTAACGCGATTCGACCCCGACATGCTGATCGCGGTTCCGAACAAAAGCATCGCGCATGCCGGCGGCGGCGCCAAGGGGAGTATCGTCGAAGACGCCATCGCCGACGCCGCGGCCGAGCGCAAACGCCGGCGTGAACGCGACCGGCGCGACGGCCGAACCGTGCAGGGTCGATCCGGCGACGGCCGGAGTCGTAGCCGCCACGACGGTTCGAAACGCGACGATAAACGCGATCGCAGTGGCGCCGAACGCAAACAACGCGAGCGTCAGCAAACGGACGCTGCTGATCGACCAAAGGCTGAGCGCAAAAGCGGTAAACGCCGGCGCCCGCGTCAGGAACGCGGCAGCGAACCGGCGCGGCAGCAAGCACCCGGGCATGAGCAACAGAACAAATCGAACGATGGTAAACCGCGAACCGCCAAAACCCCACCGAAATTACGAACACGCATCAAGCGTACGATCAAATCCCTGGTAAACCGGCTCGGCAGGGGCGGCGGTTGATCCCGTTTCCCATTCTCACCATGTAGGCACCGGAACCGCTCCGATGTGTCGATAATACGGATCGCGTCGCAGCAATTGCTCAGGATCCTGCTAAATTTACCGGCAAGTCGGTACATTTTGCCAAAGGAGTTCATTATGAACGGTTCCCGCACATTGATGCTGCTCGCTGCCGCCCTGATCCCCGCGCTCGTCCTCGCCGGCCCGCAACAGCACATCAAACTAATCGATGGCTCCGTCTTACGAGCGGAAGTAATTTCGCTCGATCAGGGGATCTACCGACTGCGTTCCGGCAGCCTCGGTGAGATACAGATCCCGGCCGCCAAGATACAATCGATCAGCACCGCCGCGCCGGCTATTGTCTCCGCCACCCCGGCGCGCCTCGACGACGCACGGATCAAGGGTTTACGCGAGACGATGATTCGGGATCCAGGGATGATGGCAAAAATCGAGAGTCTGCAGAACGAACCCGAGGTCAAGGACATCCTGAACGACCAGGAAACAATGCGCGCGATCCAATCCGGCGACCTCGACAGCCTGATGAACGACCCCAAGATCAAGGCCTTGCTTGAGAACTCGACAGTGCGCGAAATTACGCAGGGCGGCCTCTGAACAAAAGACTATTCGGGGGACCCACCCTAGCCTGCGCCGCGGTAACAGCGGCGCGCATCGACTGCGCTGCGAACCGTCGAGGGCCAAACCAGCCTTCTTCATGCGGATTGTATCTTGCCGAGTGCACGGCTTACGCCGTAGGCACAAGCAATTAAGCAGTGCCCTTAAGCTTTTTCAGTCAGCGGTTGCAGAAACACCTTCATCTTGAGCTAGCCCCCTTGCCCCACCTTGATTCTCCTTCAGCATCATCATCATCCACCAGATCTTCTACAGCACTTGAAATGTCTGCTTTTTCGATCGTTGATTTGCTCTTTTCTTCGTCACTTAGATCCGCTTCCGTTGTTGCTGCCCATTCATCGCCATTGGATGAAGGTTCAGGCCAACTAGAAAATGGAAAAGGCTTTTCCTCAGTATTATAAGTTAAATACTGAAATGATTGATAAATAAACTCCGATAATGAGCCGCCAAAACTTCTCAATCGAGTATTATCTTTACCCGTTATCAATGCGAACAAAAACTGCAACACCACTAAAACCCACATCGCTATGCGTGCTATTTGCAGAAAGCCCGCAAACAAAATCATAAAGGCAAAGCGCAGCCACTGGGGGCCAGATAATAAGTTTGTTTTAAGATCTTGTTGGTTCATATGTCTTCTCCGTAAAGTCTATGTCTGTATTATGTTCAGCCATCATCAAGCCTCAAGATATCTCTTCCCTATGCCTCATCCCCGCAAGACTCCGGGTCAAGGGCATTGCTTATATATTTTGACGTGTCCCCTTGGCAATAGCCATGCCGGGAATGATGGCATAAAATTTTTCTTGAAAAGTGCCGCCCAAAACTCAACTCCTTAACAATCTTGGTTTGCATGAATACGAAA
>DAOWDI010000253.1 GCA_030639105.1 Gammaproteobacteria bacterium
AGGTCGTGTTTCTCCGGCGCCTGTTGGCCGACGGGAATGTAGATGAACTCCGCGCACAACACCTACGCTGCGATCATCGCGATTAGCACCATTATCGTGAAAATCCCGTTCATGGTTTCGTTCCTCTCAGCCTTATGCGCGCCGGACGATCGTACATCGGCGAAGCCAATCCACAAAATGGGAGGAGATCCTAGCCAAACTCCAAAATGCCGGGTTACGCTGCGCTAACCCCGACGAGAATCTGCTGCCACCGTAGGCACCGCTAGGTGCAATAGCCGCAACCCAACGTTGACCTGATCCGAGCACCGTTCACTCCGCCCGCAGCGCCTCAACCGGATCCATGCGCGCCGCCTTCAAGGCCGGCATCAGACCCGAGATGAGTCCGATCAGGGTCGCGACGAGGAATGCCGCGATGACATAGGACCACACGAGGTTCAGCGGAAAATTCGGGACGCCAAGGCGTACGAGCCATACCAGCGTTGTCGCGCCGACGATCCCAGCTATGCCGCCGGCGCTGCCCAAGATCGCGGCCTCGGCCAAAAACAAGTTCCGGATCTCAGCACGCGGCGCCCCGATCGCGCGAAACAGTCCCACCTCACTGGTCCGCTCGGCAACGGCGATCGTCATGATGGTCGCGATCCCCACCGCACCAACGATCAAGGAAATCCCACCGATCGCTGCTACCCCAGCGGTCAACAACCGCAGGATCGAATCGAGCACCGCCAGCATCTGCTCCTGGGTAATGATGGTAAAATCTTCCTGACCGTGGCGCGCAATAAGCAGTCGCTTGATCGCCGCCGCTACCGCATCGGCGCTGTCGTCCTCGCGGTAGGTGATATCGATCTCCATCAAACCCTCTCGATTGAACAGCTCCGTGGCCTTGCCGATCGGGACGAAGACCGTATCGTCCAGATCGAAACCCAGCATCTGACCCTTCGATTCCATCACCCCGATGACACGAAAACGGTCGCTGCCAACGCGGATGCGCGCGCCCAGCGGATTACCGGTACCGAACAGTTCATCACGCATTTTGGAGCCGAGCACGGCAAAGGCGCGTGCGCTCTCGAAGGGATCGGGCGGCAGGAACTGACCCACGGCGACGTGCATACGCCATACCGCCGGCATGTCCGCACCGACTCCGATGACGGTTGCACGCCGATTACGTTCTTCGAATTCGACCCTGGCATTGCCCTGAATCACGGGCACGACGGCCTCCACCGGGTTGAGGCGGTAGAGCGCCGTCGCATCGTCGATGGTCAGATGGCGGACGCTCGATATCGTTGCACCGGAGACACCGAAGGTCGATGTCTTACCCGGCGTAATACCGATGATATTGGTGCCGAACTGGGTAAACTCGCCAAGGACGAATATCCGCACGCCCTCGCCCACCGCCGTCAGTAATACCACCGCGCCGATGCCGACGGCGATGCCGAGTATCGTGAGCCCGGAGCGCAGACGGTGGCCGCCCACCGAACCAATGGCAAACCACAAAACATCTACAGCCCGCATTGTTTTCTGCTTTTCCTAGCGTTTCGATAACGCGTCGATGGGATCGAGATCGGCCGCACGCCGTGCCGGCAACACGCCGAACACGATACCCGTGAGCATTGCCACCGACACCACAATCGCGATGGACCAAGGCGGTACGGCCACCGGGAACTCCGGATACATCTCGGCGACAACCTGGGTGCCGGCGAGTCCTACGCAGAGACCAAACACAGCCCCGAGACTGGCGAGCAGAAACGCCTCGGTAATAAACAGCCAGCGCACGTCCGACAACCTCGCGCCAAGGGCTTTGAGCAGGCCGATCTCGGCGCGCCGCTGGGTTACGGAGACGAGCATAACGTTCATGATCAAAACCCCGGCCACCGCGAGACTGATCGCCGAGATACCGCCGACCCCGAGCGTCAGCGTCGTGAGTACCCGCCCCAGGGTCTTCACCACGGCATCCTGCGCGATCACGGTCACGTCATCTTCACCCTCGTGGCGCGCCGCTATCAGGCGGTGAATGGCCTCCTCTCCAGTTTTGAGATCGGCCTCAGATGCCGCCTCGATGATGATGCGAAACAGGGAATTGCGGTTAAACAGGGCCTGTGCGGAGGCAACCGGAATGATCGCGAGATCGTCGAAATCGACGCCAACGGAGACGCCGGAATCGGTGAGTACGCCGACGACACGGAAGCGGCGATCGCCGACTCTCACCCACTGACCGACCGCCGGCTGGGATCTAAACAATTCTTCGGCGAGTTCATAGCCGAGTACGCATACCGAGGAAGCCCGCTTGGGATCGCCCGGCGGCAGAAATTTTCCATAGCCCAGATGTAAACTCCGCACCCAGTACATATCGCTGGTCGAGCCCAGGATCGTGACCTCACGCTCAAGTCCCGCCGCCGTCGATACCGGCGCCGAGCCGACGATCACCGGCGCGACTCTCTTCAAACTCGCATGTTTGAGCAACGAATAGGCATCGTCGATGGTAAGGTCGCGTGGCGTCTCGCCGAGCATCGGCGGCGGTCCGCCGACGGTCTCACTGCGCCCCGGCAATACGATCAGCAGATTCGTGCCGAGTGTTTCGAACTGTCCGCGCACATAGCGATTCGCACCTTCACCGAGCGCGGTGAGAAGTAGGACCGAACTCACGCCGATGGCGGTGGCGAGCGCAATCAATGCGGTGCGGCGCCAGTTCGAATGGAGTGAAACCAAGGCAAATACGAGGATGTCAAACGCGCGCATCACAACCGCCCACGACATCTTTCGCGATTTGGCCGTCGACGATCCGGATCTGACGCTCCGCGCGGCGCCCGAGATCGGGATTGTGGGTCACGACGATCAATGTCACCCCCTCTTCCATGCGCAGGGATTCCAGCAGTTCAACGACCTGATTACCGGATCCCGTATCGAGATTGCCGGTCGGCTCATCGGCCAGGATCAGGGCCGGCCGCATGACGATCGCGCGGGCAATCGCGACACGCTGGCGCTGCCCGCCCGAAAGTTCCCGCGGCCGGTGCTGGGCCCGATCCGACAGACCGGTAGCGGCCAGCGCCCGGTCGACCTTATTGCTCCGCGCGCCAGGTGCGATACCGGCGAGCATGAGTGGGAGTTCGACGTTCAGCCGTGCGCTCAAACGCGGTATGAGGTGAAAGGCCTGGAAGATGAATCCGACCGACAGACGCCGGATGGCCGCGAGTTCGTCATCCGACAGGCCGGTGACATCAGATCCGTCAAAGCGATACACGCCGCTAGTAGGCCGATCGAGCAACGCAATCAAGTTGAGTAAGGTAGACTTGCCCGATCCGGAAGGTCCCATGATGGAGATGTATTCGCCTTTGGCAATGGTGAGATCCACGCCGTCGACGGCATTCACGCGCTGGTCCCCAACAACAAATGTCTTTGTGACATTGTGCAGCTCGATCATGCTGCTCCCAGCCGGTTGCGGGTCGTGACGCTCGTGCATTGACGAACTACTCGACATCGTCCTCCGGCACGACCAGGGCGCCATCGGCCACTCCCGCCCGCCCCGTCGACAACACAACGACTTCGCCGGCATCTACGCCGCTCAGTATCTCGGCAAACTCCCAGTTTGAGATCCCGGGTTCGAACTCCCTCGCGCTCAGGCGCGAACTCGCGGCATCGTAGAACAGCAGCTTGTTACCTTCGAGAATGGCTTCTGTCGGCACGCGCAGCACATCATCGTGCATTTCAATCAGGATTTCGATATCCGCGCTGTAACCCGGCAGCAACCCCACGGTATCCGCCGCATCCTTAAATTCAACTTCGACCTCGACGGTACGGGCCTGCTTTTCGAGGTCTAGCACATAAGGGGCGATGCGGCTTACCGATGCACTGCATCGCTGCTCGGGAAACGCATCGAGGGTCACACAGGCCGGCATACCGGTTTCGATCCCCGGCGCATCGACTTCATCGATCGGTGCGGTGATATAGATGCAATCCGGGTTGATTAAGTCGATCGCCGGTAGCGTCGCGATCCCGGGTGGAGACGGCGTCAGATATTCTCCGAGACGTACGTCGACTTCGGCAACAACGCCGGCAAAAGGTGCTCTAAGCAAGGTACGTTCCAGCGCTTCACGCGCCACCGCAATAGCGGCGGCGCTAACCCGGGTCGCGGCAAGTCCCGCTTCGCATGCCGCGCGGCGCGATTCAGCCTCCGTCAGTGCGGTGTCGACGGCCTCTTCGGATATCAACTTGCGTTTACGCAGTTTCTTCAACCGATCGGCTTCACGCTGAGCACCCGCGGCGGTGGCGCAGGCCTCCGCCGCGCGCGAACGCGCCGCCGAGGCTTCCGCTTCTCCAAGCCGCAATTCGGCCTTGCGATCTTCGTTCCATATCTCCAGTAGGACCTCACCGGCCTCGACCAGCGCGCCTTCGGTGACATTTAATACCACCACTTGCCCCGGCGCCGCCGATGACATCTGCGCGCGCTGACACGCCTCGACGGTACCGACCCGCGTATTCGACACGGTTGCGCGTACCGTGCCGCTTTCGATAGTGTGCAAGCGTACGGTGACGGGGTCGGGCCGGGTGAAATACCAGATCGCGGCGGCAATCGCCCCAATCACCAGCGTGAAGATGAATAGTCGTTTCATGATCCTCCACGGTTAAACACGATCGCAACCAAAAATCCAGGACCTCAAAACTCGCCTGCGCCCACTGATTACCCACGCACGACTGGTTTAAATTTGATCCGGTGCGGGCGATCATCATCGCCGTGCCGGCGTTTTCGATCAACTTCGTAATCCTGGTAGTTGCCGGCAAACCACTCGACGTGGCTATCACCCTCGAAAGCCAGAATATGGGTGGCGATGCGATCGAGGAACCACCGATCATGCGAGATCACAACGGCGCAACCGGGGAAATTCAGCAGTGCTTCTTCGAGGGCACGCAGCGTCTCGACGTCGAGATCGTTGGTCGGTTCATCGAGCAATAACAGATTGCCGCCGCCGCACAGAACCTTTGCGAGATGTACCCGATTGCGTTCGCCGCCGGACAACTCGCCGATCCGCTTTTGCTGATCGCTTCCGCGAAAGTTAAAGCGGCCGACGTAGGCGCGCGATGGCGTCTCGTAGTCACCGACCTTCAGTATGTCCTGACCGTCGGCGATCTCCTCCCACACGGTCTTCGCGCCATCAAGCGCATCCCGGCTCTGATCGACATAGGCGAACTGCACGGTCTCCCCGACCTGGATCTCGCCCGCATCGGGCTGCTCCCGGCCGATGAGCATCCGGAACAAGGTCGTTTTACCCGCTCCATTCGCCCCGATGATTCCGACGATCCCACCCGGCGGCAGACTAAAGGACAAGCCCTCGATCAAAAGACGGTCGCCGAAGCCTTTCTCCAGGCCAGCAGCATCGATGACGACATCACCGAGACGCGGTCCCGGCGGGATGTAGATCTCGTTGGTTTCATTACGGTGCTGAAACTCTTTTGATTGCAACGCCTCGAAGCGCTGTAAACGCGCACGGCTCTTCGCCTGACGGCCCTTAGGGTTCGCGCGCACCCATTCGAGCTCGGCCTCTATGGTCCTGCGGTGTGCGGCCTGCTGGCTTTCCTCGACCCGCAACCGCTGCTCCTTCTGCTCGAGCCACGAGGAATAATTGCCTTCCCAGGGGATCCCGTGGCCGCGGTCGAGTTCCAGGATCCAACCCGCCACGTTATCGAGAAAATAGCGATCGTGGGTCACCGCGACGACCGTGCCGGCATATTGTTCGAGATAGCGCTCCAGCCAGCCGACCGATTCCGCGTCGAGATGGTTGGTCGGCTCATCGAGCAACAGCATCTCCGGCTCCGACAGCAACAGCCGGCACAAGGCCACGCGCCGACGTTCGCCACCCGACAACTTTGCCACCTCGGCATCCCAGGCCGGCAGGCGCAGCGCATCGGCGGCGATCTCTAGCTTGCGTTCGATCTCCCAGGCGCCTACCGCATCGATCTGATCCTGGAGCTTTCCCTGCTCATCGAGCAGGGCGGTCATTTCATCGTCATCCAGAGGTTCGCAAAAGCGCTCGCTGATAGCATTGAAACGATCGACCAGCGCCTTGGCTTCACCCAGGCCTTCCTCGACGTTACCGCGTACGTCCTTGCTTTCATCGAGCCGCGGCTCCTGTGGCAGATAACCGATCTTGAGTCCCTTCAACGGGGTCGCCTCGCCCTCGATCTCAG
>DAOWDI010000039.1 GCA_030639105.1 Gammaproteobacteria bacterium
AAGATCGAATCGATCGCCGAAGCCTACGCGATGACGGCAACCGTGTCGCTGGAACCGGAGCCCATACCGCTCAAGGCGAAGGTCGCCTTGATCGGCGACCGCCGGCTGTATTTCATGCTCCAGGCATTGGACCCCGAATTCGACGATCTATTCAAGGTCGCCGCTGATTTCGATGATCGCATGGACCGCACGTCCGCTACACAGCAGAACTTCGCCCGGATGATGGCTTCCATCGTCGAACGAAATTCGCTGCTGCCACTCACGCGCGGCGCAATGTATCGCGCCATTGAAGAATCGGTGAGAGACGCGGGAGACCGCGATAAGCTGTCGACGGAGATCCGGCGTACCGAGGATCTGCTGCGCGAAGCTCACTACTGGGCGGTACGCCAGGAGCGTGCCGAGATCACCGCCGCGGACATCGATCAGGCTATCGACAGCCGTGAATACCGCCACGGCCGGATCCGCGAGCGCGTCGTCGAGGAGATCACGCGCGGCACGATCCTCATCGACACCGAGGGCTCGAAGGTCGGTCAGATCAACGGGCTCGCCGTGCATCAGCTGGGTGAGTATTCGTTCGGACGCCCCAACCGTATCACGGTGCGGGTATCTCTCGGCAGCGGCAAGGTCATCGACATCGAACGTGAATCGGAGCTTGGCGGTTCCCTGCATTCCAAGGGCGTACTCATACTCTCGGGTTTCATCGCCGCGAACTACCTCAGCAATAAACCATTGTCACTGGCAGCGACCATCGCCTTCGAACAATCCTACGGCGGTATCGACGGTGACAGCGCCTCATCGGCCGAGCTTTATGCGCTGCTATCGGCGATCGCTGATGTACCGTTGTCGCAGTCCTTCGCAGTGACGGGATCCGTAAACCAACACGGTGAGGTCCAGGCCATTGGCGGTGTCAACGAAAAAATCGAAGGGTTTTTCGACGTCTGTGATAAGCGTGGCCTGACCGGCGACCAGGGCGTTTTGATTCCGGCCGCGAACGTCAAACATCTGATGCTGCGCCGCCGTGTAATCGACGCGGTAGCGGCCGGCAGATTCCGCATCTTCGCACTCAACCATATAGATGAAGGCCTGTCGATACTGACGGGGCTTGCGTGTGGTGAACCGGATCGGGGCGGCGGCTATCCCGCGGGGACCTTGAACGGCATTATTCGCGATGCGCTTGAGACTATGGCCCAGCAGCGCCACGACTACGGCAATCACGGCAAGGACGGCGACAAACCATGAAAAAGGAACCCGGCACGCTGTCGCTCCAGCGGATCAGTGTCGCGCTTGCAACCCCCGGATCACGGACGCAATCGCTCGACGCGATTGCCGGGCTTGCCGCCATCCACGGAGCACAAGTGTCTTATGTATTCATCGAAGACGCCGACATGCTGCGCGCGGCACGGTTGCCGTTCGCGCTCGAAGTCTGTCGGGCAACGAACGTTGTCCGACGCGTGGATTCCTCCGAGATCGAACGCGGCCTGAGGGAGTGCGCCGTGGCCATACGAAAACTAGTCGCCGAAACCGCCGAACGCGCGGGCGCGAGGTGGTCGTTCGAGGTGGTACGCCAGCGTACCGCAACGGCCATACTCGAACTCGCGAAACGGACGGACGTAACCGTATTCACTGCCGCGACATCATTACCCTATCAAGGCCCGGTAGCGCCCGAGGTGGCCAAAAACACGGACCATTTCCCAGCGGCCGGCGAATCAATCGTCGTCTTGGTCGATCGATCCGCGGCCAGCGGTAGAGCCGTCCAGGTTGCACACAGTTTGGCCGAGATGCACGGTATTGCGATCCATGCCGTGGTCGCCGCGGGCACCCGGCCAGGCCTCGATCGCCTGAATGCACAGTTGCGGCGTACGACCGATCTCGACGCGGCGCATATTCAGAGCCTGTACCGTCCCGAATTCAGCGATATCGTCGCGGCCGCGAGGGCCCGGCGCCCGGTAGCGGCGGTGTTACCCATCACGCTGGTGGAAGGCTCCTCAGAGCGGATCCGTGAACTCGAGGATGCGATCGACAATCCGATCCTGATCGTGAAGTGAAGATCGGCGTACCAAAAGAAATCAAAGACCGCGAAAACCGCGTCGCCCTGACGCCGTCAGGCACCGCGGCGCTCATCGAACACGGCCATCAGATACAGGTAGAATCCGAGGCCGGCGCCGGTTCAGGCTTTACTAACGGTGACTATCGTCTAACCGGTGCGGAGATCGTTACCGCCAAGGCCGCGTGGCAAACCGACCTGGTTACCAAGGTCAAAGAGCCGCTTGAGTCCGAATATCCTTTCCTCAACGGTCAAATCGTTTTCACTTTCTTTCATCTTGCGGGGGTGACGCCGAGGTTGACGACTGCATTGCTGGATACAAAGACGACCGCCATCGCGTACGAAACCGTGGAAAATGCCGACGGACGCCTGCCGTTGCTGGCGCCGATGAGCGCGATCGCCGGGAATATAGCGGTCACGATGGGCGCCTACTATCTCGCCAGATTCAACGGTGGACGCGGCATGCTGCTCGGCCGCGTTCTCACCAAGCGTTACGGTAAAGTGCTTGTCGTCGGCGATGGTATCGTCGGACGTCATGCGGCAGCTACCGCGCTCGGAATGGGCGCGAACGTCCATATTGCCGGCCGGCACCTCGACCGCGAGGCGGCATTGAAGAACGATCTGTCAGCCGCACTCTCCTTCGTACTGTCCGAACCCGCGCATCTCACCCAAGAAATCAAAGACACCGACCTGCTCGTTGGTGCGGTCCTGACACGGGGCGCGAAGGCGGCGAAAGTCGTTAGCGAGGAGATGGTATGCACCATGCGGCCCGGCAGTGTCATTGTCGATGTGAGCATCGATCAGGGTGGGTGTATCGAGACCGCGCACCCGACTACGCACTCATCTCCCGTCTTCCTCAAGCACGGGGTCATCCATTACTGCGTAACCAATATGCCCGGGGCTTACCCGCGGACATCCACCATTGCCCTCACCGAGGCGACCCTGCCTTACGCAATGCGGCTTGCCGACGAGGGTCTCAAGGCGCTTAAGGCCGATCCGGGCTTCGCCAAAGGCCTCAATACGCATAGGGGGCACATCACCTGTGCGGCGGTCGCCGATGCACTCGGTTTGTCCGCGCGGTATCGTCAATTCGACCGGCAGCAATAATCGACAAGAAATCAGTCACCTAAAACGCCCGCAACAGCACGGCCGAAGGCTGGTCCGGCATTTGCGCAGCAAGTGCAATTCGAGATACGCTGCCGCCGATGGGCAGGCGCGTCAGTCAACCTCCCCGGCACCGAGAGTTACGACTCAAAATGGCCTGCTCCCTCGGCGACGTAGCGAACGATATCGATACTCGAGACCAACCCCAACAATCGCTCATCCCGTACGACCGGCAGGCGATGAATGCAATTGTCGATCATCATTTGCGCGGCCTCTCGCACCGGCATATCCGGATC
>DAOWDI010000028.1 GCA_030639105.1 Gammaproteobacteria bacterium
GAAAGTGAGGATGTGATCATTGACTTTAATCATCCCATGGCAGGCCAGTCCCTTGTTTGTGAAGTGGAACTAATAGACATTAGGGAGGCAAGGTCAGAAGAACTGGGTGGAAAGCATGCTCACGATGGCGGCTGTGGCTGTGGTCATGGTGGCCCTAGGTTGAGCCCGTATTTCTCCCCAGGCGTTACTTGCAGCAAAGGAAGATCTAGGAACGACAGGCATGTGGAATTTGAAAAACTGAGGAATAAGGGCTAGAAATGTCTGAATCGATCTTCAGTCCGTCCTGGTACCGTGTTGCGGAGTTGACGCCGCGCCTGCGCGCGCACGTGCAGATCAGCCGTCACCACTATCGCGGCCAGCTGTGGTACGTCCTGCAGGATTCATCGACCGCGCGTTATCACCGCTTCACGCCGGCGGCATACTTCATCATCGGCCTGATGGACGGCCGCCGCAAGCTCAACGATATTTGGAATGCAACAAATACGGAATTCGGTGACGACGCGCCAACCCAGGATGAAATCATTCGACTGCTCGGTCAACTCCATGCGAGCGACGTCCTGCAATGCGACGTGCCGCCTGATAGCCAGGAGGTGTTCCGTCGCTACGAGCGCGACCAATTGACGAAGATTAAGCGGCATTTGATCAGCCCGCTCTCAATCCGGATCCCGCTGTTCGATCCCGAACGACTGCTCGGCCGGTTCGCACCGATGCTGCGGCCACTGTTCAGCTGGGTTGGATTGTTCGTCTGGCTGCTCGTCGTCGGCACCGGCGTCGCATTGACCGTTTCTAACTGGACGGACCTTACTCATAACATTTCCGATCGGGTTCTCAATACACACAATCTGCTGCTCATGTGGCTCGTGTTTCCCTTTATCAAGGTTCTACACGAGTTGGGACATGCTTTTGCCACCAAGCGTTGGGGCGGCGAGGTCCATGAAACGGGGATCACGCTGCTGGTTTTGACACCGGTTCCATATGTCGATGCATCCGCGTCTTCGGCCTTCCCGGACAAACATAAACGCATCTTCGTGAGCGCCGCCGGCATGATGGTCGAGCTGTTTATTGCAGCGCTGGCCTTGTTCGTTTGGCTGAACATTGAGAATGGCGCGGTCAGTGCGGTGATGTTCAACATTATGCTCATCGGCGGGTTGTCGACGTTGTTCTTCAACGCAAATCCGTTGTTGCGCTTCGACGGCTACTACATCCTGGCCGATGCGATCGAGATACCAAATCTCGGCGGCCGCGCGCAGAAATATCTCGGCTATTTATTCCAGCGCTACGTGTTTGGGGTCGATGCGGCCGAATCACCGGTTACCGCTGCGGGCGAGCGCGGCTGGTTCATTTTCTATGGCGTCGCCGCGTTCATCTACCGCTTCTTCATCACATTCTTCATCGTGTTGTTCGTCGCGAGCAAGTTTTTCGTTATAGGTATCTTGCTTGCCGAATGGGCGGTGATCACCCAGGTGATCATACCAATCGGCAAGCAGATAGGTTTTTTGTTCCTGAGCCCGAAGATCAGGCGCCAGCGATTTCGCGCGTTGGGGTTGACCGCGATCGCGCTAACGGCGGGCATGGTCACAGTATTCTACTTGCCGGCGCCGTTCTGGACCCGGGCCGAAGGCGTGGTGTGGCTGCCGGAGCAGGCACAGATCCGGGCCGGCAGCGACGGAACGGTAGAACGCTTGCTGGCTGCGCCGGAGCGTAAGATAAAACCCGGCGCGCCGCTCGTCGCGTTGAAAGATGCGTTCCTGGCGGCGGGCATCAGCGTGCTCGAAGGTCGCCTCGCGGAGCTCGACGCGCGCTACGATGCGGTCGTGACCGCCGATCGGGTGGAAGCGGAAATCATCGACGAAGAACGCGCCGGCGTTCGCGCGGAACTCGAACTCGAGCGCGCCAAGGCCGCCGAGCTCATTGTGCGCAGTCCGGTCGCGGGCGAATTCATCATCACCGAACCGCAGAATTTGCCAGGGCGGTTCGTACATAAAGGCGAATTGATTGGTTATGTCGCGGCGCGGGCAGACGCCGGTGTACGGGTGGTCGTCTCGCAATCTGACATCCTCTTGATCCGGCAGCACACGCTCGGGGTTGAAGTCAAGCTCGCGAGTCGTCCGCGGCACACCATCGACGCAGTGATCGAACGTGAGGTGCCGGCCGCCAATTTCGTGCTGCCGAGTAAGGCATTGGGCGCGGCCGGTGGCGGCCGTATCGCCGTCGATCCGAGTGACGAGCAGGGAACGAAGGCGCTGGAAAAGGTCTTTCAGCTCGACCTCGCCCTGCTCGACGAGGTCCCGGGGGCGTATTTTGGCGAGCGCGTCTATGTCCGCTTTGCCCACGGCGACATGCCGCTTGGCAAACAATGGTACTGGATGGGCCGCCAACTATTCCTGAGGCACTTCGGTGTATAGCGTCTCATTACGCCCCGGCATCGCACTCGGTCGCTACCCCGAGCGGCACGATCGGCGTCCCGGCTGGTTGGAGCACACCGCGACCGCTCTTGCTTCGCGGCTGACCCGCCGGCGCCGCTCACGCAGCGCCTATTTCAACGAGGTCTGTTCGCTGATCCAGCAGTACCGTCCTGAACTGGTCGACACCAGCGAAACGGATCTCAATCGTGCGGTCGAGAACGCGCGCGCGCGCCTTCTGAGCGAGCGACACACCGATGACCTGATCGCGAACGCATTTGCAATCATCCGCGAGAAATCCGGGCGTACCCTCGGTATGCGTCACTTCGACTGCCAGCTTATCGGCGGTTGGGTGATCTTCCACGGCATGTTAGCGGAGATGCATACCGGCGAAGGCAAGACCCTCACCGCGGCATTGCCCGCGGCAACGGCGGCGCTCGCGGGGATCCCGGTGCACGTAGTTACAGTCAATGATTATCTCGCCGAGCGCGACGCGGAAATAATGCGGCCATTGTACGAATCGCTGGGGCTTACCGTCGGCATTATCGCCGAGAGCAGCAAGCCTGCCGAGCGTCAGGCGGCATACGGATGCAACATTACTTATTGCACAAACAAGCAGCTCGCATTCGATTATCTCAAGGATCGCCTGGTACTGGGACGCAGTAGCGGGCGCATCCAGCTGGAGGTCGATCGCCTGGACCGGCAGCGAGCCCGCCATGGCGAACTGCTCCTGCGCGGGCTGTGCTTTGCGATCGTCGACGAGGCCGACAGCGTGCTGATCGACGAGGCGCGCACACCGCTGATATTGTCGCGTCCCGCCGACAGCAAAGAGGAGACGCAGATATTTGGCGATAGTCTCTTGCTCGCCGCGCAAATGCGCCCGGGCAAAGATTTTCTGATCGATACGCGTGAGCGTACGATCACTCTCACCGACGGCGGAGAAGAACGTCTCGGCCATCTTGCCGAGCCGCTCGGCGGGATCTGGTGCGCGCAGCGGCGACGGCGTGAGCTGATCGTGCAGGCACTCACCGCGCAGTACCTGTTTTGCCGTGACAAGCATTACCTGGTGCGCGACGATAAAGTGCAAATTATCGACGAGTACACCGGGCGCGTCATGCCGGATCGCTCATGGGAACGTGGGCTGCATCAGATGGTGCAGGCGAAGGAAGGCGTGGAAATTTCCGCGCGCAACGAAACCCTCGCCAAGATCAGCTACCAGCGTTTCTTCCGTCGCTATCTGCGCCTCGGCGGCATGTCCGGCACCGCGCACGAGGTCGCCGGCGAACTGAGTTCGGTCTACGGTCTGAATGTCGTCAGTATCCCGACCAATCGACCATCGCAACGCCGCGTGCTGCCCGATCAGGTTTATGCCACGCGCGACGAAAAATGGCAGGCCGTGATCGCCGAAGTCCGTAACCGACAGGCCAACGGTCAACCGGTGCTGGTGGGCACGCGCACGGTCGAGGAATCAGAGTATCTCGGTACCCTCCTCAAAAACGCCGGGCTCAAGCACGACGTGTTAAACGCGCGCCAGGACCACCGCGAAGCCGCCATCGTGGCGCGTGCCGGTGAGTCGGGTCGCATTACCGTAGCGACGAACATTGCCGGGCGTGGTACCGACATCGCACTCGGGCCGGGCGTTTGTGAGCAAGGTGGCTTGCATGTCATTGTCACCGAGCGCCACGAAGCCGGCCGTATCGACCGCCAGCTGATTGGACGCGCGGCGCGGCAGGGCGACCCCGGCAGTGCCGTGTCGATCCTGTCGATCGAAGACGAACTCGTGGCGATGTATTACCCGAATGCGCTGTATTGGTCCATCGACCGGGCAACCGCGCGCGGCAACCCGCTGCCGCGCTGGGCCGGCGCCATACCAACCCGAATTACCCAACGCTTGCTCGAACGACGCCACGCTCAAATACGGGCCGAACTGTTCAAGCTTGATCAGCAACTCTCCGACCAAATGGCTTTCGCCGGCCGGCCGGAGTAGGACAGAAATCGCTCATGAAACGAATGCAGCTGCGAGGCTCACACATGATTTTGAAACCACAACGAGGCTGGATCCGACCGGTATTGGCCGTCGCCGTGGTATGGAGCCAAGCGGCGGTTACCGCGGAGATCCCAGCGCTCGATTGCGTCATCGAACCCTACGAGGTCGTCGAGGTGAGCAGCGCGGCGGAGGGTGTGATCGAAACTATCCACGTCGAACGCAACGACCTGGTCGAAAAAGATCAGGTTTTGGCGGAGCTGGAAGCGGATGTCGAAAAGGCCTCGCTCGCGTTCGCCCATCTCAATGCCTCGCTCGATACCGACATTAAGCTCAGGCGCGCGAGCTTCAAATTTGACGAGCGCAACAAGACACGGATCAACGAACTATACGTAAAGAAAGCCATTCCCCTGCATCACAAGGATGAGGCGGACACTGATGAAGCGAAATCGCGCTGGCTGCTGACAAAAGCCAAGGACGACAAACGCCTCGCGGCGCTTGAACTCGCCCGTGCCCGGGCGGTCGTGAAGCGTAAGACCGTAGTAAGCCCAATTGCCGGCGTGGTCGCGGCGCGGCACAAATCCGCCGGTGAATACATCGAAGACCAGGCGATCCTGACCGTTATACAGCTGCATCCCTTGTGGGTGGAGGTGATCGTGCCGGTGGAACTCTTCGGTGCGATTGAGAACGGCATGAGTGCGGAGGTCTTTCCTGAACTCGCGAGCAGCGGCATGCACACGGCAACGGTAGTCTCGGTCGATCGGGTGATCGATGGTGCCAGCGGCACATTCGACGTACGGCTGGAACTGCCGAACCCGGACTACAAGATCCCGAGCGGGTTGAAGTGCCGGGTGGAGTTCGGTGATCAACCGGTGACGCCGGCACTCGAAGTGGCAGAAATCCCGACGGCTCAAGAAGCGCCGGGATCAGCACCCGAGGTATCGAGCGCGTCGATCGACACCGGCGCGCCGCTGCCATTAGTGGATGATGCGATCGATGATCCGGCACCCGCCGCGGTCCTATGCAGCGCCATCGGTCCGCTGGCGAATGATGCACAGGCCGATCGGATCGCCGCAGCTATCGGCAAGCTTGCCTCGCGCATTACGCCAGCGCGGCAGGTCGAAACCATCATCGACAGCTACCTCATTGCCGCCCCCCTGCAAGCGACAGAGGCGGCTACCGCGCGTATACAGGAGCAGATCCGCGCGCACGGTATTACGGACGCGGCGCTGATCGAGAAAGGTGAGTTTAAGGGGCAGATCTCGTTTGGCGTCTATAGCGGTAAACGCCTAGCGGAGCGCCGGCGCCGGGAGCTGCACAAGCTCGGCCTTCAGGTCGACTTGAAACCGCGTCTCAAACAAAAGCCGCGCATCTGGCTGGAAGTTGAAGCTGCCGAACCCGACCTGTCCGAGGTGCAGCTGCTGCAGGCGGTGGCCCGCATACACCCGGAGGTCGATCTCACCGTCGCGCCGTGCGGCTATCCAAGCGCCGCGGCCGGTGATGCCCTGGCCCTTGACGCACAGTGAACCCCCAGTGCGTAAGGCGATGCAACTATCGAGGTGATCCCCGGTGAAATGGCGACAGGCAAAAAAGAAATGCATGGTGCGCAAGCGCCGGGACGCGATCCAACAGCGCAAAATGTTGTTTCAGGAGTTGGAACCGAGAGTCCTCTATTCCGCCGACGGGATCGGCGGCGCCGATATTCTGCTCGGCGAGGATGACGTCGTCGAGGCCGTGATCGAACAAACCGTTATTACCGGGGATAAGGCCGAGGTCATCGAGGATGTGAGCGAGGCACCACCGCCGATAGATCTCAGCCTGTTCGATGCTGAGCTGGAACGTGAACTCACCCGCGAAATCGTTTTTATCGATACCGATACCGAGGATTATCAACAACTCGTCGACGATCTGCTCAACAACAGCGGTACGGATCGTGGCTTTGACGTCTTCGTTCTCGACAATGCCCGTGACGGCATCGAACAGATCGGTGACGTGCTGGCGGGTTACGATTCGCTCGATGCCGTGCACATCATCTCGCACGGTACCGACGGCTCCATCGATCTCGGTAGCACCCAATTCAATAGCGATACGCTGAACGCGAATGCAGACGACATCGCGGCGTGGGCCGGCGCCTTCGCCGAGACCGGCGATTTTCTGATCTATGGCTGTAACCTCGCGGCGAGCGAGGATGGGCAGTCGTTTGTCGACAACCTGGCCCGCGTGACTGAGACCGACGTCGCCGCATCCGATGACTTGACCGGCAGCCTTGCACTGGGCGGCGACTGGGAACTCGAATATCGCGTCGGTGCGGTCGAGAGTACGGTCGCCGTGGGTGCCGAACTCCAGGAAAACTGGAACCAGGTGCTCGCTACCTACACAGTCACGTCCACTGCCGATCTCGGGCCGGGCACCTTATACGACGCAATTACCCAGGCGAATGCGTCGACCGGCACCGACGATGTCATTGAATTCAACATCGGCGGCGGCGGCGCGCAGACTCTTACCGTCATTGCCTCGGGTCTTCCCGCCATCGATGACACGGTGACTATCGATGCCACTACCCAGCCGGGTTACGCCGGTGAACCGTTGATCACGCTGGACGGCACGAATGTCATCAGCGGCAACGGGCACGGGCTTGAATTCAACGCTAACAGCGACGGGAGCGAAGTTCGGGGATTCTCGATCGTCAACTTTTCGGGAAGCGGGGTGAAGATCAATTCCGGTGCAGACAACATCACGGTTGCGGGAAACTGGATAGGGACGACCGGTACCGGCGCTACCGGCGTCGGCAACGGTGACGACGGCATCGACATTCGCGGGTCGAACGCAACCATCGGCGGACTCGGACCGAACGATGGTAATGTCATCACCAACCACGGCGAAGAAGGGATCAATATTCAGGGCAGCGGCGTCACGAACCACTTCATCCAAGGC
>DAOWDI010000222.1 GCA_030639105.1 Gammaproteobacteria bacterium
CGCAGTGTGCTGGATCTGATCGAGAAATTACGCGGCGAGACAACTGTGTTCCTTTCGAGCCATATCCTGGCCGACGTTGAGCGCGTGTGTGACACAATTGGCGTGATTCACGCGGGAGAACTATTGCTTGTGACCGGCCGCGATGAGCTGCGCGAGTACTTTCGGCTTATCCGTCGAGGGGCCTAAGGTCGCGATGATCTTGGTACGTCGCACGTGAATATTCTTCAAGCCTGGTTCTAAACGGCGCGTTGTTCGAGGATGGCGACGGCGGGGAGCGTCTTGCCCTCGAGAAATTCGAGGAAGGCGCCGCCGCCGGTCGAGATGTAGGAGATCCGATCGGTGACGTCGAACTTGGCGATTGCCGCGATCGTGTCGCCGCCGCCCGCGATGGAAAAAGCGGAGGAATGCGCAATGGCCGTGGCCAAGACCCTCGTGCCACGGGCGAACTGATCGAATTCAAACACGCCGAGCGGTCCATTCCAGACGATCGTCTGGGCACGTTTAAGGATCTCGGCAAAGGCGGCGGCGGTCTCGGGGCCGACGTCCATGATCATGTCATCAGGCGCCACGGCATCGGCGGCTACCGTTCGTGCTGGCGCCTTGGCATCGAAGGCTTTGGCGCAGATCACATCGGTCGGCATCGGTATACCGCCACGCTCAAGTAGACGCACGGCCGTTTCAATCATGTCATTTTCACACAGCGACCTGCCGATCTCGAACCCCGCTGCTTGCAAAAACGTATTCGCAATGCCGCCGCCAACGATAAGCTGATCGACCTTCGCCGACAGCGATTCCAGCAGCGCCAGCTTCGTCGATACCTTGGCGCCACCGACAATCGCAACCAACGGCCGCGCGGGATCGCTGAGCGCCGTCGTGAGTGCGTCGAGTTCGGCGACCAACAGCGGTCCGGCGCAGGCGACCGGCGCGAACTGGGCAATGCCGTGCGTCGATGCCTGGGCACGGTGCGCGGTGGCAAAGGCGTCGTTGACAAATACTTCGGCGAGCGCGGCGAGTCGGCGTGCAAGGTTTTCCTCATCGGCCTTCTCGCCTTCGAGGAAGCGAACGTTCTCGCACAGTACGATGTCGCCATCCGCCATGTCGATGCCATCCAGCCAGTCAGCTACGAAGAGCACGTTTCTGCCAAGCAGCCGCGCGAGCGCATGCGCGACGGGCTCGAGTGAGTAACGCGGGTCGAATTCCCCCTCCGTCGGGCGTCCCAAGTGGGACAGGAGCATTACCCGTGCCCCCGCCGAGGCCGCCGCCTCAATCGTCGGCAGCGCTGCCCGCAGGCGCGTGTCGTCGGTGATCACCCCGCCGCGCATCGGCACGTTGAAATCTTCGCGAATGACGACTCTTTTACCGCCGAGCGCGACGTCGTGCATCTTGCGCATCGGCAATTAGGTCCCTGCGTTCATCAGCGCGACCGTTGTATCGAGCATGCGGTTGGAAAAGCCCCATTCGTTGTCATACCACGACAATACCTTGACCAGGGAGCCCGCAATGACCTTCGTTTGGGAGGCCTCGAAGATCGATGAGGCCGGATTGTGATTGAAGTCGACCGACACGAGTGGCTCCGCGTTGTACTCGAGGATCCCCTTGAGGTCCCCAGCGGCGGCGTCGCGCATTATCTGGTCGATTTCATCAACGGTCGTATCACGGCTCGCACAGAAGGTGAGGTCAACGAGCGAGACATTGATCGTCGGCACCCGGACCGCATAGCCATCGAGCAAACCATCGAGTTCAGGCAGCACCAGTCCAACCGCCGCCGCGGCCCCAGTCTTGGTCGGGATCATCGATTGCGTCGCCGAGCGCGCGCGCCTGAGATCGGTATGGTAGCCGTCCGTGAGCACCTGATCGTTGGTGTAGGCGTGGATGGTCGTCATGATGCCGGACTTCAGACCGATGTTCTCATGCAGAGGTTTTACCAGCGGGGCCAGGCAGTTGGTGGTGCACGACGCGTTCGAGACGATCTGATCCGAGGCCTTGAGAACATTGTCATTAACGCCGTAAACGATCGTCGCATCGATGTCTTTGCCCGCCGGCGCTGAGATTAAGACCTTCTTGGCCCCCGCTTCGATGTGTGATCGAGCTTTTTCGCGGCTGGCGAAAAACCCAGTTGATTCATGCACGACATCGACGCCAAGATCAGCCCACGGCAGCTTCGCGGGGTCGCGCTCGCTGCATACTTCAATACGGTCGCCGTTTACATACATCGCCCCGTCCTTGACTTCGACGGCGCCGGGGAAACGCCCATGTGCACTGTCATAGCGCGTCAGGTGCGCATTCGTTTGGGCATCCCCCAAATCATTCACCGCAACGATCTGTATTTCATCGGTACGATCCGCCTCGTATAGCGCTCGCAGCACATTACGGCCGATGCGGCCGTATCCATTGATCCCGACTCTGATAGTCACTCGTTTGTCCTCCTAAGCGGATTAGATGATAAAGCCATATTCGCGGGCGTGGCCCGCTCCCAACCGGATCTCAACCTCGTGTGAACGCGCAACGGACTCCTAGCTCGCGGTGGCCTCGAGATAGCGCTTGATCGAGTTCTGGACGTGCGTGTTCGTGAGTTTGAAATGCTCATACAGATCGGCAGCGGGCGCCGAAGCGCCAAAGCCGTCGAGCCCGATCACACAGCCGTCGAGGCCGACGTACTTGAACCAGCCGTCCGTTGAACCGGCCTCGATCGCGATGCGCCGCCTGAGGCGTGCCGGCAGCACGTTCTCCTTGTATGCCGCATCTTGTTGCTCGAAAACATCCGTGCTCGGCATCGACACCATGCGCAGGCGTGATCCTTGCGCGTTCAATGCCGTCGCCGCGGCCAACCCCAGATCAACTTCGGAGCCCGTGGCGATGATCACGCCGTCCGGTTCACCGTCCGGTTCCAGCAAGGTATACGCGCCACAAGCGATCGCTTCGACTTGCGCGGGGCTCCGTTGCTGCAGCGGCAGTCCCTGACGCGACAACAGCAGGCAGGTGGGGCCGTCGCGGCGCTCGATCGCAAACTGCCAAGCCGCCGCGGTCTCCGCGCCGTCACACGGACACCAGACCGACAAATTCGGGATCAAGCGCAGTGATGCCGCGTGCTCGATCGGTTGGTGGGTAGGTCCGTCTTCGCCGAGGCCGATCGAATCGTGGGTATAGATGTAGATCGTGCCCGCGCCCATCAGGGCCGACAAGCGAACCGCATTGCGCGCGTAATCGGAAAAGACCAGAAAGGTCCCACCGTACGGGATGAACCCGCCATGGAGCGCGAGGCCGTTCATGATCGCGCTCATGGCGAATTCGCGTACGCCGTAGTGAATGTAATTCCCGGCGCTTGTGTCATGCGTCAGCGGCCGGGAGCCGGACCAGATCGTATTGTTCGACGCCGACAGGTCCGCGGAGCCGCCGAGGAGCTCCGGCAATACCGGGCCAATTTTTTCCAGCACCTGTTGGGAGGCGTTGCGCGAGGCCTGTTTCGTACCCTCGGATTGCATCTGAGCAAGGCAGCCGCGGGCGGTCTCCTGCCAGGTATCCGGCAGTTCGCCACTGACGCGGCGATCAAACTCGCGCGCGAGTTCGGGGTGCGCCTCGCGATACCGCACCAGCAGTTGCCGCCATGAGGCCTCGGCCTCGGCCCCGGCCTCCAGCGCGTTCCATGCACTTGCGATCGCCGCCGGCACTTCGAACGGCGGATGCGGCCAAGCAAGCGCGCCGCGGGCGGCAGCCACTTCTTCTTCCCCGAGAGCGGCGCCGTGAACGGCCGCGCTCCCCTGCTTATTTGGCGCGCCGTAGCCGATCACCGTGCGACAACAAATGAGTGTTGGCCGTGAATCTTCGGCCCTCGCAGTATCGATGGCCGCGCTGATCGCGGCGGTGTCGTGACCGTCAACGTCGCTGATGACCTGCCACCCGTAAGCGGAAAACCGCGCTGGCGTATCGTCGGTAAACCACCCCTCGACGGGACCGTCGATCGAAATCTGGTTGTCGTCATAGAAAACGATCAGTTTGCCGAGGCGAAGGGTGCCGGCGAGTGAGCATGCCTCATGCGAAATCCCCTCCATGAGGCAGCCATCTCCGGCGCAGACATAGGTGTAGTGGTCGACGACATCAAAGGTATCCCGGTTGAACAGCGCCGCGAGATTGCGCTCTCCAAGTGCCATGCCGATAGCGTTGGCGAGCCCCTGGCCCAACGGACCCGTGGTCGTCTCGACGCCGGGGGTGTCCCCGTACTCCGGGTGTCCCGGGGTCGCGGAGCCGAGTTGACGGAAGCGCTTGATCTGCTCTATCGACAAGTCATAGCCAGTCAGGTGCAGCAGCGCGTACAACAACATCGAGCCGTGGCCATTGGACAAGACGAAGCGATCCCGATTAAACCACGATGGATTGGCCGGGTTGTGCCGCAGATACTCGCGCCATAGGGTCTCGGCGATGTCGGCCATGCCCATGGGCGCCCCGGGATGGCCGGAGTTGGCCGCTTGCACCGCATCCATGCTGAGCGCCCGTATCGCATTCGCTATCTCGCGGCGGCTGGGTACGGCGTTGTCGGCAACCGCCAGTCGCACTGGTTCGCTCATGATGTCTACCTCGGTTAGTTGCGGAGCCTCTGATCGATCCCCGCGGCAATCTCGTAATTCGCCAGCCCCGATATCGCGCTCGGGAAAAGCGGGCCGTCAATCTTGCATGAGCGTTTATGCGGGGACCCGTCGGGACCGCCCATCTTAACGTGGTGGGCGGGTTGGCAAAAGCACGAGGACGTAGAAAAACCCTATCAATACGCAAGAGTGCCGAAATAGGGGGTCCCGATGCCATTGCCATACCCGAGATCGTGGCGTACAGAGCAATTGGTGAGGTCGATATCTTCATCAATTTCTTCTCAGAGGTTTTTCGACAGCTTCAACGTTGCACTAACCTGCCCTTGAGAGCGACCAACTGAAGCGGCGGCGAAAGAAGGACGTTGTCAAGGGCAGGTTGAGCGCGTAGGTTTCATTTGGCGATCGCGCCAATAGCCAGGCTCTCTGTGTATGTGTGCTACGGCGACAATGACGATTTCATCATTCGTCACCTCGCAGATCAGACTGTATTGAAATCGATATGTTCGACAGCGCCAACTAAGTGAACTTTTATCCCCATATAGTAATGTGGCATGTGGTCTACGGGAAAGGTTAGCGATTTTTTTTCATTGTTGTTTTTATTTGACCCCGCCGGCCATCCGGCGTTTCACTATCATGGTGTTTTTCCAGGCCCTCATATAATTCTAGCTCGTAGTCTTCTTCAACCAAGATTTCCTATCAATCTACCATCAAGCATAAAATTCTTTTTTGGATATGTTTCTTGTAGTGCTTCTACAATTTGTCGGTAATGCGCAAGACGGTCAATAATCGCTCCCTGGGTATTTTGCTGTGCATTGGTCTCCTTGCCGGGATGCAGGCCCATGCTCAATCGCTGGTGCCCGCCGTCGATTACACCATCGAACAGATGCCGGTATATGAGAGTGCCAGTAAAGTTGTCCTGCGCCTGGATCCGGCGGTGTTGGCGGCTTGCGCCGAACTCAAGGCCGTCCTGGTGCAGTCCGCCTCGGCACTGGCGGCAATACTCGACGAGCGGTCCGCCATCGATTGCAAGGCGGATGCAGCGGGGGAACTACCGTTTCGTTTTGTGGTGCCTGAGGTGGCCCGTCCAACCCGCTTTGCGTGGGAGTTCCAGGCGTGCGATACGCGCCAGCAGTGCAATCCGGCGGGTACGGTCGAGTTTATCGCCCTGCCACCGGACTACCTGCAGCCCGTCATCGAGTGGAGCCGCAAGCATACGCTGTTCGTAGCCGATGCCGACGGCTGGCTGGTCGCGTTTCTCGATCGGCTCGGCGTCGAGTACACACAGAACCGCCGCGAGGCCGCCGCCGAGACGGATATCGTGAGCTTGGTGACCATGACGGCACCGGATACGGTACGACAAGACATGCCCCACGGGCGCTTCAAGCGCATCATCGAGTTTCACGATTACCCATCCGTACAACCGCTGGTGTGGGTCGATTCATCCCCGGAAGGCGTCGTTATCGCAGTTCGATTTCCTCTCATTCATGAAATCGCCCGCGATGCCGCCAATAAGAAGATATTCTACGAGTTATTTCAGCGCCTGTTCAGATAGAGGAGCCGTAATGATGGATCTCTTGCGTCCACAAAAAGCCTATACAATGATCGCGGCGATCGTCTTCGCCTTGCTGCCGTTTGGCAGCCCGGCTGGATCACCCGTCACCGCGGCTCAGGGGTTCAGTGTCGCGGTGCTACCATTTGCAGCCGATGAGAAGCAGTACGGCGAACTCGGTCGCAATCTGCAAAGCCTTCTCACTGCGCACCTGTCATCCAATCCTCAGATCATCCTAGTCGAGCGTGCGGAGATCGACCAAGCATTGTCGGAAACCGAGCTTGGGATCTCCGGTACCGTCGATCCCGAGACCGCAGCCAAGATCGGTTATATCACCGGCGCGCAGATCCTCGTTACAGGCCGCTCGTTCGGCGTACAAAAGGAACTCGTTACGGTGGCCAAGATCATCGGCACCGAGACGAGCCGCGTGTACGGGGAGACCGCAACCATGCCCTTGCGCGGATCCGCCCTCGACATGTCCGTCGGACTGGCAGAGAAGATCACCGGGACCATCAATACCCGCGGCGATTCTCTGGTTGCCCCGCGCGCAGCGAAGGAGGATATCGTCGCGACTTTACGGCCCTTGGTCGAGGGCAAAACCCTACCTAGCGTATCGGTCACGATACCGGAGGTGAGCTTGAGTGAGACCGTGCCGGACCCGGCCGCGCAAACCGAGATCGCCTTTATCCTGCAGCAACTGGGATTTACGCTCATCGATCCGGATGCTTCCAATGAACTCGCCGATGTCGAAGTCACCGGTGAGGCATTCAGTGAATTTGGCTTGCGCAAGGGCAATCTCGCATCAACAAAAGCCCGTATCGAGCTCAAGGCGATCGATCGTGAGGCGGGCTCGGTGCTGATGGTCGATCGGGAAACGTCGGTAGCCGTGGATTTATCGCCGGAGATAGCTGGCAAGATTGCGTTGGCGAAAGGCGCGGCAAAACTGACCGAGCGCTTGGTCAAGCGTATTGTCGCGGGGACTTGAACCTCGTATTACAGCATGCTGGTACTTTAGTAGTTGGCATTGGGCTGATCGGCGCAGTACAGCACATCGAGGTGTAGGCACAAACCTCCTTCGCCCTCACGTTCGCCTGCACGATGGTATATGAGTATGCGGATTGCCCTCATCATATTGCTCACCTTCATCGTCGCGCGCGCAAATGCCGAGGCAACTGCAATTACCGTTCTTCCTTTCACGGCGGTGGACGGCGAGCGGCGCGTATGGCTCGGCAAGGGCATCGCCGACATCCTTATGCGCAACCTGGCCGAGTTCGATCACTATCGCGCGGTGGACCGCGGCCGGTTACAGATCTACATGGACGAAATGGAACTTAAGGGCAGCGCATTGACCGACACCGATCAAGCGCTGCGCGTAGCCCGCGTGGCCAAGGTGTCGCAGATACTGATCGGTAGCTTTCGGATTGAGGGTAGGCATCTCAACGTCGAGCTTGCGACCGTGAGCCTCGCCAGCCAGACGATCACGCAAACCCTCGAAGCTACGGGTCCGCTCAACGAGTTGCATGCG
>DAOWDI010000127.1 GCA_030639105.1 Gammaproteobacteria bacterium
CGAGCGCTGCCCGGCATAACTCGCTCATAGCCTTGGGCGCGACATTCGCGGTTACCGATATCACACCGTCACCGCCCGCCATCATGAACTCGCGGCCGGTCGCGTCGTCACCGCTCAACAAGAGAAAATCATCACCGCAGCCGGCGCGTAATTGAGTCACTCGCTCGACTTCTCCCGTCGCTTCCTTGACGCCGATAATGTTGTCTATTTCCGCCAGGCGGGCGATCGTCTCGGGCAACATATCGCAGGCGGTGCGACCCGGCACGTTATATAGGATCTGCGGAATATCGACCGCCTCGGCGATGGCCCTGTGGTGCCGGTAAAGACCATCCTGAGTCGGCTTATTATAGTAGGGCGTTACCAGCAAGCACGCATCGGCACCGGCGTGACGCGCGCATTCGGTAAGGCGAATCGCCTCGGTCGTAGAATTCGCGCCGGTCCCCGCAATGACCGGGATCCGGCCATCAATGTGAGCGACGACTCGGCGGATCGCCTGGCAATGTTCTTTTTCGCTTAGCGTTGCCGATTCGCCGGTCGTACCAACGGCGACGATGGCGTCAGTCCCGCGACTGACATGAAAGTCCAAAAGGCGCTCAAAACGGGGCCAATCGATGGGTGCATCCGGTGAGACCCCGCCAAGCATCGGGGTAACTACCGCGACCATACTTCCGGAAAAAAGCAGCATCGTAATAATTCTCGAAAACAACCGCTCATGGTAGCTTTGTGCTCGAACTATGACAAGGCGCCAAAGGCTGAAGTTCCCTGGACTCGCGTGGACGGCCGGCCTACCATACTTGCGGACCGGCCGTATAAGCATGCACAATGAGTTTCGCTCACAGCACATCACCGTATCCTCTAAGCAATGCAGAATTACATTGCCATTTCCGCAATCGGAATCAATCGACCCGGACTGATTGAACCCTTCATTAGATCCGTTCGAGATTGCGGCTGCAGTGTGGTTGACAGCCGCATGACCGTTCTCGGCGACCGCTTTGCAATAATGATGTTATTGTCGGGAACCTGGGATGCGATTGCAAAAATAGAAAATCTATTGCCGCGTTTAGATGAGCAGCTGGAGATAGCTACGGTCGCCCAACGTACGGCACCGCGTAAACACGAAGGCAGTTTGATGCCATACGCGGTAGAGGTCATCGCTGTCGACCATGTCGGTATTGTCCATGAAATTACCCATTTTTTTTCGCAGCGGGATATCAATATTGAAGACCTGTACTCGGGAACCTATGCAGCCGCCCATACCGGGACACCGATGTTTTCGCTGCACATGACTATCAGTGTCCCGACCGATATCTCTATCGCCACACTGCGCGGAGAATTTATAGAGTTCTGCGACCAGTTGAACCTCGATTCGATAATGGAACCGGTGAAATAGGCGAACCCGCCGACCGTAAACACCCCGTCTAAGAGACTATCGATATTGAATCCACACAAGCGCCTCTTCGTGCTGGATACCAATGTATTGATCCATGATCCGTATGCCATCTTTCGCTTTAAAGAACACGACATCTTTATTCCCATGATGGTGCTTGAAGAATTGGATGCAGCGAAGAAAGGCACTTCGGAACTCGCGCGCGGCGCTCGCCAAGTAAGCCGGATCCTCGATAATTTAATCGGCGTTGGCGATCGTCAGGCGATTGAGGCGGGTCTGGCATTACCTACAGTCACAAGTGCGAGCACGGATCGGGCGCCCAGCGGACACCTCTATCTACAGACATTGGTGTTCGATGCCTCGCGGCTGCCTGATGCTCTGCCTGGGAACACACCCGATGACAGCATTCTTGCTACCGCGCTTAGCTTAACCGATAGCCATGCGGATGCGGATGTGACACTGGTCTCTAAAGACATAAATCTGCGCATCAAAGCACGCATTGTCGGAATACCGGCGGAGGACTATTACAACGACAAAACATTAGACGATATCGACTTGTTGTATACCGGAATGCGGGAGCTCGATACTGATAGTTGGCCGCATCGGCAAATTGATGTCTGCTGCCGGAAGGAAGGGGGAAGAACCTTCTATACGATAGCGAAGGATTCACTCGAAAATACCTTCCCCAACGAATGTCTATATACGCGTTCTGGTGGCATGGAACTCATCGTCCGGAATCAACAGGATGGGAAGCAGGTTTTCGAGCAGACAACGGATTATCGGCATAGCCGTCATGCCGTGTGGGGTATAACGGCAAGAAATCTAGAACAAAATTTCGCGCTTAATCTGCTGATGGACCCGGAAGTGGAGTTCGTCACCTTGATCGGCGTCGCCGGGACCGGCAAGACCTTGTTGGCTTTGGCCGCGGGCCTCGCGCAATCGATGGAAAGCAAGCACTATCGTGAAATAGTCATGACTCGGGAGACCATCTCGATGGGGGAAGATATTGGATTTCTACCGGGTACCGAAGAAGAGAAAATGACCCCGTGGATGGGTGCGCTTCTCGACAACCTCGAAGTATTGACCGACACGACCGAGGGTGGCGAATGGGGCAGGGCGGCAACGTCGGATCTTCTGCACAACCGGATCAAGATCCGGTCCCTGAGTTTCATGCGCGGACGGACATTTCTCAATCGGTATATCATTATAGACGAGGCTCAAAACCTGACGGCCAAGCAAATGCGCACTTTAATAACGCGAGCCGGATCGGGGTCGAAAATCGTTTGTCTCGGTAATATCGCGCAGATTGATACACCGTATCTCAGCGAGACGACCTCAGGGTTAACCTACGTCGTCGACCGCTTTCGCGGTTGGGAACACAGTGGGCATGTGACTTTGACTCGGGGAGAGCGGTCGCGCCTCGCCGACTACGCGACGAATAATCTATAGGTCTCGCCTGCGCGGATTTATTCGGAATGCGGCAGTGGTTGGGTATGGGCGCTTGCGCGGGGCCAAGCATTCAACAGAGATTTCACCAGCGTCGCCAGCGGAATTGCAAAAAAGACGCCCCAGAACCCCCACACCCCCCCAAAGACCAGCACCGCAATGATGATCGCAACGGGGTGCAGATTGACGACATCGGAAAATAGCAATGGTACCAGCAGGTTACCATCCAACGCCTGCACAATACCGTAAGTCAGCATGATCCAGACAAAATCGTTTCCCCAACCTAATTGTAAGTACCCGGCGAGCGCGACTGGCAAAGTAACCACGGCCGCCCCGAGGTACGGGACGATCACGGACAAACCGACGAGTACCGCGAGCAGCGGCGCATACGATAAACCCAGAAAGGAAAACGCCGCATAAGTGATGCTGCCGACGATGAAAATTTCATAGACCTTTCCGCGTACATAATTGCCAATCTGATCGTCCATCTCCGCCCATACGCGTTCGAGAACACCCCGTTCTCGTGGAAGAAATGCCGTGAACCATGCCACCAGCTGGTCTTTATCCTTCAGAAAGAAGAAGACCAGGACCGGGCCCAGGATCAGATAGATAAGTGCCGTCACGAGCGCGGGAATCGATGCGATCGAGATCGACAAGACGCTTTGGCCCAATCCGCTGATCCCCGAAAGGATCGTACCGATAATATTGTCGATCTGAGCGGCGGTAACGATATTCGGATAGACCTCCGGTAGCCGTAGCAGCAATGCTCTGCCCTCGTTGATCATGCGCGGTAGTTCCTGAACGAAGTTGGTGAGCTGGCGCGACAGGATAGGCATGAGTCCGAGCGACAAGAATATCAGCACGGTGAGAAACACGGTGAACACGATCGCCACCGCGAGCAGACGCGGAAATCCGCGTCTCTGCAGCTGATTGACCGTCCCTTCCAGTAGATAGGCGATGACAACGGCAGCGAGCGCCGGCGCCAACATATGACCGAAAAACAATATTACGACGGCGCTTAGGACCAGCAGCAGGACGAGCAATACCGCCTGCGGGTGCGATAAATAGCGCCGATACCAAGTGCTGACTATGTCAAACATTGCGAGGCGGTGATATTAACGACTACGACCAATCAAATCAGTTGTGAGTATATCGTTCGCTCGACGCCCACCACAACAGATCCGCTACCGTACACCTCGCCCCCGCCAATTTGCCGGTGATCGGTCCCGGCACGTTTGCGCACCTAACAGGGCTTTCGCGCCGTCGCATACCTCAGCCGGTCGAAATGCCCCCGAACCGCATCGAGCGGGTTGCCGAGCCATACAATTATTAATTGCAAGCGCCTGATCCGGCTCATTTAATCGATATCCCCCGGTACAGCCTTATGGAGCATAACGGTTAGACTGGAAACTTGGCTGAAGATGATTGGGATCGATCCTTGCGTCAGAGTGCTCATTTATTGCTGGACGAGTCTCTCTCATTTCCTGAGGTGTGCACGATGGTACGCTCATCGGTCGATGCGCGGACCGAACTCGCTTTCACTGGCGATCGGCACTATCTGGATACTATCGGCCGTCACCTATTGCACCGCAACAAAGTGTTCGAGTGCGACATCGATAACGGGGAGTTCGTACTGTGGCTTCGCAGAGGGAAAATGGTGGTCGCCGGCCCGATCCGGCAACCCGTAATGCCCGCCTTCATAGCAGACGTTGCCGATTTCGACCTGCGGCGAAGACTGGGTAATGGTGCTAATTCGACAGAATTGACCGTGATTGGTCTTCGCTCTATCCGTTACGAACTGATGCGGGTACGAAATAAGGATAAAAAAACGATTGCCTGGCTTTATGTCGAACAATTTGGCGCCGATTTAGGCGGCGAACATCATTCACCAGTGGTCGTGCACCTGGCAGCCCTTCGTGGTTACCGGAAAGACTCGCGCAGAGTAGCACGCATTTTGCGTGAAAACCTGCCGCGTTATGTGTTGTCAGCCGGCCATACCCCAATGGGGCCGGATCAGGTCACCGCGGCATTGCCCGATCAGTTGACGGTTCGAAAACAACGACTTTCGCGCGGTGCATCGATTGGCGATGGCGTCGTCAACATCCTGAGCACTAACTTTCGTCTGATGACGGCCAAAAAGCAGGGCATCGAACTCGACCTCGATATCGAATATCTACATGACTTTCGCATTGCGCTGCGGCGTATGCGGTCAATCCTCGGTGCCTTTGAATCAATTTTTGCTCCGGATGCCGGCGTCCTCTTGAAGCCAAACCTGCGTTGGTTGAATAAGGTGACAGGGCCCCGTCGTGACCTCGATGTTTATCTCAACCAGTTTCCGCAAATGGTGGGATCCGCGACGCGGATAGATCGGGCGCCACTGCGACAGATGTATCAATATATTGCCGCCGAACGTCGATGTGAACAGGATAAACTTGTTAAGGCACTGAGTGATGATCGATATGCGATATTCGAGCGAGATTGGTCTCGGTTCTTGAGCGCGCCACCAGTCAATGCCGCGGCAGCAAATCGAGA
>DAOWDI010000280.1 GCA_030639105.1 Gammaproteobacteria bacterium
GAACTAACGGTTGAAAGAGGACTACACTATCCTCGGCAGCCACCAGACCCGCATCGCCACCGAGACCACGTGACTGGCTGAATCTCTTAACTACCGTGGCGATGCATCCGGTGGTCTGATTTTAGGCCTAATTCAAAATAGGAGAAGCTGGTAGAATCAAAGTGCAATTTTGTGTCGCCGTTTCGATCGATGCCCACAACGACATCTCAGATTATCGCGCCACGCTTCTGGGGCTGGCGTTTGACGCCGCCCCGGCAAGGCCCCGGGCCGGACTGACCTAGTTGGTCATGGAAGCCAATGAGCTTACACGGCGAATAGAGGATCTCGAAGCGCGCACGCGGGGGATCCTGAACATGACATATAACTTGACTCAAGGATCATCCACTACGGGGTAAGCGCATGGTGAACAATATCATCGACTTTCCTGCGATAACGCAGTTTTGTGGCGATTGTGGTTGGGCGGATTGCTGCGTCAATCTGCGCATAAACCGGCACAAGCAACCGGATCCGAAGGCCGGCCGAAGTTCGCCTTGTCGACGCAATACCTACCTGTTTCGGCAGGGCGACGAACTCGACAGCTTGTATTTCCTGCGGTCCGGTTCGATGAAAACAGTCGTCAGCACAAAGGGCGGGTCCGAGCAGATCGTGACGTTTCACTTTCCCGGGGATTTGATCGGATTCGACAGTATCGCGAGCGGCTGTCACCAAAGTACCGCCGTTACTCTGGAGACCTCGGGCGTCTGCCGGATACCGTTGACAAAACTGAAGAGCGCATCGACGAACAATTCAAAACTCTGGGCGGTGATGATCGATACGGCTGGCGCCCAGATCGCGGAGAAGCAGAATTATGCGCTACTGCTGGGGCAGAAGTCGGTTCACGCACGATTTGCAATGTTCCTGATCTATCTTTCCGGCAAGTACGGCAGCCGTGGTTGTTCCGATGCGGAATTTAGCTTCAGTATGTCCCGTCAGGACATCGCCAACTATCTCGCGATGGCAGTTGAGACGTTGAGCCGGTTGATTGGAGGCTTTCAACGCAATGGCTTGATAAGCGTCGAGCGGCGTTTCGTACGTATCAAGGATGTGCCGAAACTGAGAGCAATGGCGCAGGAAAATATCGACCTTGGTCTCTCTTTCGGTACCCGATGATGGAGGCAATAAATGGCGATGCGCCCGCGGGTGCGCAAGCGAGCGTTATCGTCATGTGTACCGAACCCGATCGGGCGGCGGAATATTGCCGCGTGCTACCCGCTAAGGCTTATCATATCCGCCGTTATCGTCGCGCACGGGAACTGCTGGATAATCTGGAATTTCCCGATAATGCGGTTATCATAGTCGACGAGATGTTGAGCGATATGCATGGGGTCGAATTTGTACGCAGGGTGCGCGATCAAGGGGTCAAGATCCCGATATTGATGGCCGTACAAGAGGTCTCTATCCCCGAGGCGGTCGAAGCGATCCGCATTGGCGCCGACAATATTCTGACGACCCCTTTGGATACGCTGAAACTCGAGCAGGCGATCAAGACGGCATTGAACGAGCCGGGGCTGGCGCGGGCCCGCAACTGAGCCCTAGTTCATCCGCTACCGCTCCCACTGAGGCGAGCTGCCGCCTCCTATGAGGCAAAATTCGATGAGTGCGATACTGAATCATATCCATCAGGATCACCGTAATATGCGTCGGCTGCTCGATATGCTCGATACCGAAGTCAGCGACCTGACCACGGGGGCCGACCACGACTACGCTTTAATGTCGGACATCGTTTCTTATTTCAATCACTATCCAGTGCGCTTCCATCACCCCTACGAGGACAAGCTATTCAACTGGATCAGCGGCGAACGGCCGATGCTCGCAAGCCTGGTCGAGGAACTGCGTCTGGAACATAAAACGCAGGGCATACTGTGCCGCGAAGTATCGATGTTCCTAAAGGCGATCCGGGCCGGGCACATCGTTCCACGCGATAAGGTCGTAGCACAACTCAACGATTATATTGAAGTCCAGCGGGACCATATCGATAAAGAGGAAGGGAAGCTGTTTAAGGGGATGGAAGAGTTGCTAGCTGATCACCACATGATTGAAATACCGATCCCAAACCGGGCCGAATTGGACCCGCTGTTTGGCGATGAAATTGATATTGCTTTCTCCGCTCTCGCCGATGCGCTCGAGCGCGGCGGTGGCCCACGCCGAACCCGCCCCGATGGAAGCGACTAACGGGTGACGATCTTCTTCGTCACGCGCCATTCGGCCGTCCCGATCTCGAGATACCAGCGACCCGCGGGCGGCGCTATGTCCTCCACCCGATAGCTGGCATCCCCGACCCGCTCGAGGCGCAGTGGGTAGTCGAGACCTTCGCGTGTCGCATGTGACGGGATCCCTCTTAACCCGTATCTAAAACCAAATCCGGTACGGGCCGTAAATGACACCATCAACAGTCGCTTGTCCGGATCGAAATTGGCCTTCATCGTCACACTTGCCGCGGCGGCTGCCCGCTCGCGTTCGAGCAGGCGGTTGATCTCGAGGCCGTGTTTGTAATAGTCGTCCACGACCAGACCGTCGTGCGAAGTTACCGCCAGATATAGCATCACGATCCCTGCCACCACCGCGGCCGCGGGGAAGGCGATTACCATCCACACGTACGGTTCCCGGTGCCACGATCGTTCGATTGATACTCTCGTTCTCACGGCCGCGGTCCCAGGAATCTTGCGGTTTCAGTAGCGCCCAAGGTTTCATCATCGCGTGCGCGGATGGAAAAAGTGATGCTTGTGCTGCGCGCCGTGAGATCCTCTTCGCGCGCGCGCAGGCGTACGGGCAGGTTCAGCACGGATCCGCCGCCGACGATGGCGGATCCGTGC
>DAOWDI010000229.1 GCA_030639105.1 Gammaproteobacteria bacterium
CAGGCCTACGCACTTGGTCGCGCAGCGGTCGACATGGCGCTTGCGGGCAAGAATGCGGTGATGGCGACGATCGAAAGAGTCGCCGATGAACCCTATGAATGGCGGATCGGCGAGGCCCAGCTCAAGGACATTGCCAACGTGGAGAAGATGATGCCACGCGAATTCATCACCGCCGATGGGTATGCGATCACCGAACCCTGCCGCCGTTATTTGAGCCCGCTGATCGCCGGGGAAGACTATCCGCCTTATCGCAACGGCCTACCCGATTACGTCCGTCTGCATAATGCGCCGGTCGCCAAAAAGATCGGGACAAATTTTGAACTCAGTTAAGCGTTTATGGAGATTTACCGGTTGCGCGCGCGTTACTTGCGAGGATGTGGCCGATGCCGTATTTACCGAGCAGCGACAGGGTTTCTCCAAGCGGCAGCCCCACGACATTCGAATAGCTTCCGCTGATGCGTTCGACGAAGGCGCCGCCGATCCCCTGTATCGCGTACGACCCCGCCTTATCCCGCGGTTCGCCGCTCCGCCAATAGGCATTGATTTCCTCATTCGTGATCGATCGGAATCTTACCCCCGTACATACGCTTATCACCTCAGCTTTCCGGTGTATTATCGCGACTCCCGAATAGACCTCATGCCAACGACCGGAGAGACGCTTGAGCATCCGTCGTGCATCTTCGATACCGCTGGGCTTGCCCAGGATCAGATCATCGATCACGACAGCCGTATCGGCCGCAAGGACGGGCGTCGATCGTCCACATCGAGAACTTACCGCTTCGGCTTTGGCAAGCGCCATACGCCGTACATATACCGACGGCTCTTCACCCGGCACAGCCGATTCATCGATTGCGGCCGGGACGATCCGGTGGGACACGCCGCAGACCTCCAGTATCTCGGCACGGCGAGGCGAGGCGGATGCCAACAATAGCTCGCAATCGACGGATTGGGACTTAGCGCTCATTTCTCACCGGGCATCTACGCATATTAGAAGACAAAGGCTATTTCCCCCAAACTCGATAGGTGCCAACATCACTGAAATGGCTCTTGATGGCCCCGTGGAATACCTTTTGAACCGTGGGATCTTGCCGGATCCCACTCTCGTGGCATAGGTTTTCTCCAGGAAGACCACGGTTTTTTGAATAGCAAGCAGATTGAGGCCTTGGTGCG
The DNA here is from genome assembly GCA_030639105.1 of Gammaproteobacteria bacterium. Lineage (GTDB taxonomy): Bacteria > Pseudomonadota > Gammaproteobacteria > UBA11873. The sequence goes on from DAOWDI010000229.1 coordinate 1,171, forward strand.
ATAAACGATGGTCGCGGTTTCTTGAATCAACGAGGGTTTGTCGGTAATTGCTCCTGCATTGCTCTCAACTTCCGTTCCGGGCTTAGTTCTACCTCCCCCAAGGGGTCTCACCTCCTGCGTCCTGCAGTCGGATACAGGCGATGACTTTGACTATAGCTCCATACTTGGAGCAGGTTTCTATACTGTTTAAGTTATCGTTTTCATGACTAACCGGGGAAGGCTACTGCATCTCCCATCGCCTTGAATACGGGTTCAGGCAGGACATCACGAGAGGCCAGTTTGCAGACATCAAGCCGCCAACCCCTCAGCAACGCAAGATTTCGTTCCGCAGCTGGTTTATCTCGCGAAGGCTCGCTCCCACATCTGGAGGTAGGCCTCGGCCCCGCGAGCCAGGTCGTCAACGATTTCCTGACCCGCCACGTGCCGCATGTCCTCGATCCAGTCGGGGAACAGACCATAGTGAGATGCACCGTCGAGATTGAAATTCCAGAGTCGGTTTCCCCACTGGCTCTGGTGGATCGTCACGCTGCCATCAAAACTCTCAAACGGATAGGTCACCGGGTTGTCGTGCAAGGCACCGGGGCGAGGGGCGGCCTGCACGCCAAGTCCGTTGGTGTCCGTACCATATCCGATTCCCCACAGGTAAGCGCCGGACTGGGTCGACCGCGCTTCTTGCCACTCACCGATGAACTCACTCGTAGTATTGGCATACGGCGCCACGATGCCGCCAAGGGCCTGGATGCGTGCGCGGCTCGTTCCGTCGCCCCAGCTGTGACTCGTGATCACACCAGAGTGGCCTCGTGCCTCCATGATTTCCAATGCCCGGTCACGCCCCCGCACGCTGAGGTGGTCTGTTTCAACAATCATCCCCATATCGATCATTCGGTTAACGAGGTACTCCCCAAGGTCCGTCAACCCCCGACCGTTGCAGACCGGGGCCGGTGGATACGCAGGTAGATCCGAGGCCAACAGAGACGCGGTGAATTCCTGATGAAAGACGCTCAGGTCGGGGTCACTCTCCGCCAGATCCACATACAGATCTGGGACACTCGGTGCCAAGCTGACGGGTGAGCGGTCGTGCTCACCCTCGGGACATGACTCGACCTCCCACCAGCGTCCGGTCATGTACTTGTTGCCGATGTTTACGAGGATCCCAGTGGTCCCTCCGTCCATAGCCGTACCGCCGAAGGCATTGTCGAACTTGTGGACGGGGAACATGGATCGTACGCCAAGATCCCATAACTCCTGGAGACCACTATCGATCTGCTCGTATGAGCAGATCTCGACGCCGTCTTGATAAAGGCAGTCGAACAGTTGCGACGTCTCGACGCCGATGATCACAGCTAGCTTGCCATCATTTATAACCGCCCGGGCCTCGGCGGGGCTCTTCACGATCCTGAAGAATCCATTGCCAGGCCCCTTGAACTGTGCATCGATGTAATCCTGAAGGTCATAGAGATCCTGTGCCTGCAACCTCAGGCTGTCCATGTCGTTACAAGAATTCTGCTTCAGCCAGTAGATCTCGCAGAGGGCCCGGTTCTCGACCAGGTCGACGACCAGGATGCGCAAACCGGCGCGCCAGGCACGCTCGACGCCTTTCCAGTACGTGCCCTCATGGGTCAGAGAGTTGTACCTGGGCCACCCGTCGAAGTCCGGCCACCCATTATTTGAATGCGATCCGGCTAGGCTTCCGTTAGAAAGGAGGTTCTCGGCGATGGCAAATGCGCCATTGACACCATGGTCGGGACAGTCCTTCAGGGCCTCCATGACGCCGTACCGGCTCCACGGCCGTCCGCAGTGGAATCTTCCGCCCAGGAACTCGAAGGCGGTAAGGTGTACGTGAGCATCGATAAAGCCCTGCACTTCGGCGCCAGGGCCGGGACCGGGGAAAGGCGTACCTTCGACGTTGATCTCGATCTCAGGAAACGTGGAGCAGCCATCGGTCAGCTCGAAACTCCAGCGTGCGTTCGACCATTGATTCTGAGTGAGCCGACCGCCCCAGGTGACTGAGAGATTCAGTCCCGTGGAGACGTTAGTCAGTCGAAGCGCAGCACCGCCATCCGTAAGGAGCCAGTCGGCCCTTGGGCCAGCCTGGCCGATTGGAGCGATGCGATTAAAAATCCCCGCGGCTGGCATTTTGGCGTCAGGTCCATAAAGCAGGTAGCTGCCAAGGCCGGTGGCCTGCATCCGCAACGGTGTCGCTCTGCGAACGAGGAACTTCATCGAGTACCCGGAATTGTCCTGCACGAGGTACCTGTTCGACCAGTTGTCGTGCAGGGTCACGCACTCGCCAGCATACTTGTATATATCAGTCGGTGATACGGTCGCAAGTGCCGCCGAAGTACCCATCATGACGGCCCACGAAGCGACGAATGAAGAGACTAAGACGATCTCAATAGCCAGCGTGCGTCTCGCGAGCCGTCGCTTCGGACGAGGGTCAGGTCGAACCTGCGGCGGCTGTGTTGATTTGCGTACTCGTTTGAGCCAAATTTGCATTTTTGCGTGAGCCTCCTCTTTAGACTAAGACTACACCCAGCAGACAAATATCACCAAACACTAATATTTCCAGTCTTTTGGGGAGGTCTCTTTGGGCTATCAATAAAACTAACCTGATGGGTGTTACCTAAATATCTTATTTTGAGGAGTAGAGCAGGGTCACGAGCAAACCCTAATCGCAATACCCTTGCCATTATCACCCGCCAGTTGTCTTATTTATTTACTCAGCACTCTACGAAATCCGATCCAGTGATCGAGCGAATAGGCAAAACACAAGCCCTTACTCCTTTGCACTCGCGACCCCTTTGCACTCATGCAATTGACGGATCCAGACTTAGTGCTCATTTCTCACCGGGAGGGGACTCCTAGGCGCGATGATACGGATGGTTGTGCAACAGACTCCAGCCGCGATACAACTGCTCAACCAATAATATGCGCGCAAGCTGGTGCGGCAAGGTTAGTCGCGACAGCGACCAGCGGCAATTAGCACTGGCCACAATTTGGGGTGCAAGCCCTTCAGCACCGCCGATGAAACAAACGACATCATCATGCTCGGCGCGCCATCGATTGAGTTTGTCGGCCAACTCAATCGTCGACCAATGTTCGCCGCGTTCATCGAGTGCAACCGTAAATGCACGCTGCGGACACAAACGACGCAGGCGATCGGCCTCTTTTTCGATCTGGGCACTTTTTGATGCTTGCTTCACCGGCGCGATTTCCTTGACGACGATCTCTAGTTGACTTTGCAGCCGCCGCAAGTACTCATTCGTTGCTTGGGTCACCCAATCGCGGGGTCTTTTGCTAACACAGAGAATTTGGATCCGCATCACGCGCCGGCCGGCATCAACTTGTCAGCAAAGCGGCAGGCACCAGCCCGAGCGAAAGGCATGGCGGCACCGCAGGACAACGGGCACCACGTCAGGACTCAAGGGCTCTTTCAGCCTTGCCGGTCTCAGCCGGGCGGTGGTCCCATAGTTTTTCCAGTTGATAGAAGGCTCGCGTTTCCGGCTGCATGGTATGCACGATGACATCACCGAAATCGATCAGCACCCATTCTCCCACAGTCTCACCTTCTATCCCGATAGGTCTGAGGTTTCTGTCGCGGGCGGCCTCCAGTACGCGATTGGTGAGCGCCTTCACCTGCCGTGAGGAACGGCCTGAAGCAACGACCATGTAATCGGTAATCGTTGTCAATTCGCGTACGTCGATGACGCAAATATTCTCGGCCTTGCCATCATCCAGCGAGACAGTGACAAGGTCAACCAAGGTCTCCGGCGCCAGTTCAGCATTCATAATCAGACAGAACTCTTATACAGTTGATATTGATCGATCAGTCGCTGCACGGGCGGCGGCACCAGATAACGGATGTCCCGGCCGCTGGCAACGCGTGCGCGGATGTCCGTCGACGATATAGGCAGTGGGGGGATGGGTTGAAAGTAGATCCGGCCATGAAGTTCGTGGCGCAGTATATCAGGGTCCGCGATAGCCACCGTGTCGACCAATTGTTGCAGGCGTGGATCCAGCTCCGCACCCGTGTCAGGCCGGGCAACGACCACCAGATGGCCATAAGTGAGCAATTCCCGCCATCGATGCCATTCACACAGGCCATAAAAAGCATCGGCACCCACCAGCAGGCATAGGGGGTGCCGTGCAAAGTCCGCGCGTAGCGATTCCAGCGTATCGAAAGTGAAGGAGATGCCACCGCGCTGAAGCTCGCGGTCGTCAGCGACGAGGAGGCTACCATCGATCGCGGCGCTCAGCATCTCGAATCGGCGGCCTCCGGAGGCGACCGGCGCCGCACGATGGTTGGGTTGATGCAACGGGACCATTCGCACCATGGAAAGGTGCAATATTTCCGATGCCTCGATGGCCAGCCGGAGGTGGCCGATATGGACCGGGTCGAAGGTGCCGCCGAGGATGCCGATCGGCGGCCAATCGGCAACACTATTGCTCATTCGTCTTAATGGGCGGTCCGGGCGTCAATCGGCTTAACCGCGCACATGTCCATCGCCAATGACAACCCACTTCTGCGAGGTCAGGCCAGTCAGGCCGACGGGCCCGCGGGCATGAATCTTATCAGTACTGATACCGACTTCCGCGCCCAAACCGTACTCGTAGCCGTCGGCGAATCGCGTTGATGCGTTCAACATGACGGAGCTCGAATCGACTTCGGCAAGAAAACGTCTGGCTGAGCCGAGGTCCTCGGTGACAATGCCGTCGGTGTGCTGCGATCCGTAACGGCGGATGTGTTCGATCGCCTGATCGAGGCCGTCGACCACGCGGATTGCCAGGATAGGTGCGAGGTATTCCTCATACCAATCGCTCTCGGTGGCGGCCACGATATCCGGATCCATCGCGCGTACCTCAGGGCAGCCGCGCAGCTCCACCCCGGCATCGCGATAGGCGCCGATCAATTTAGGTAACACCCGAGAGGCGATCGGCCTCGCGACCAAGAGCGTCTCCAAGGTGTTGCAGGTGCCATAACGCTGCGTCTTCGAGTTCAAAGCAATATCGAATGCTTTCGTGACGTCTGCCGACGTATCGATGAAAACGTGGCATACGCCGTCGAGATGCTTTATCGTCGGCATCCGTGCCTCGCGGCTGACACGCTCGATCAGCCCCTTGCCGCCGCGCGGTACAATGACATCGACCCACTTATGCGCTGCGAGCATCGCCCCCACCGCGGCGCGGTCAGTGGTGCCGATCACCTGCACCGCCGCGTCCGGCAATCCGGTCTTGAGAAGACCCTCGGCGATACAGACGGCGATGGCGGCATTGGAGTTGAGCGCTTCCGAACCACCCCGAAGTATCGCCGCATTTCCAGCCTTCAGACACAATGCCGCCGCGTCCGCCGTCACATTCGGCCGTGATTCGTAAATGATACCGACAACGCCAATCGGTACGCGCATTTGTCCGACCTGGATGCCGGACGGCCGATAATGCATAGCGGTCGTTTCACCGACAGGGTCGGCCAGATCGGCGACCTGCTTTAGACCGTCAGCCATCGCTCCAACCCGCTTGGGGTTTAGGGTCAGGCGTTCGAGCAATGCGCTTTCGAGGTCGCTCGCTTGCGCAAGGTCCTCGGCGTTCGCCGCGAGGATCGCCGCCTCGGCATCTTCGATGTTGCCGGCTATGACGGACAGTGCTTCGTTTTTAGATTGGGTCGACGCGCGCGCCATTTCCACGGCGGCGGCACGTGCAGCGCGGCCAATACCGTCGATATAGGCTTCGCTGTCGAATGCTTCGGTGCTGTCCAAATTATCTGCCGTTCTAGTCATGAGGCCAATTGAGGTCCGGATCCGTCCTCACCGTTTGCCGGCAAGTTTAAGACAGAGCATCTCCAATTCATCCCAGGGATTGCCGGGCAGGGCGCCTTTAATAATCCTGTCTAGTACGATGCTCCTACGCAACATCCTGGTTAGCCGCGCGAGAGGAGTGCGTGTAAGAGTTTGTTTAACGATGCCGATGCGCGGACCCCATACCTTATGCTCATTTAGCACGGATTGCACCGGTTTGCCTGCCGCGAGATCCACTGCCATGTAGGTCAGTTTGCGCAATTCCCGGTTGATCGCCCAGCCGATGACGACCGCTTCGGTTCCTTCTTCGCGTAAACCGCGCAGCATCCTCACGGCCTTGCCGCCATCCCCGGTTAGCGTGACATCGATGAGACCGAACACATCGAAGCGCGCGCTATCGACCATGGCGCCGAGTACGGCATCGACGTCTACCTCTCCATCTTCAACCAGCAGATTCAACTTGTCCAATTCCTGCGCACAAGCAAGCAGATTACCCTCAGCTCGCACGGCGATGAGTTCGGCGGCGGCTTGGGTCATTGCCATGCCCTGTTGCCGCGCACGCCGCATGATCCACTGGTCAAGCTGCGAGATGTTTACCGGGCGCACCTGAACCGTCACACCGGCAGCGTCGATCGCCTTGAACCATTTTGTTTTCTGGGCATTGCGATCGAGGCGATCGGCGGTGATGAGGAAGATATCGGGAACATCATCGCGTTCGATGAGATCGGCCAGGATTGCACTGCCGGTCTTATCCGGCTTACGCCCGCTCAAGCGTACTTCGATCAAGCGGCGCTCGGCAAACAGCGATAGCTCATTTGCGGCAAGATGCAGCTGCCGCCAATCGAACCCCGACTCAACTTCGAACAACAAGCGCTCGGAAATTCCCGCGGCACGCGCGGCCGCCCGCACCCGATCCGCGCTTTCAGTCGCTTGCAAGGGCTCGCCGCCAAAAATGAGATAGCAGCGCGCGAGACCTCTACGCTCGAGGTGTGAGCCCAGATTATCAACGACTACAAACATTCTAGAAATATTCTAGGGGCGAGTGAACACACGTCGATCTGGCGAGAAATCCGAGCTTAGAATTCGATTGTTTCCAGACGCAGGATAATGGTTTGAGCGGCGTCCTCGGACAGCTCACGCTTAATAAGCGACGCCTTCTCGATGGTCCCCAGCAGGGAACTTTCGTCAAAGACAAAATTCTGGAGCCAGGTCAGTTTCTCGGGCGGAACCAGCAACTTCCCGTCTTTCCCACGTACCGAAAAACCGACCTCGAGGCCGAGTTCCACTTCGCGCACCTTTCCCGAAGTCGAATCGACCGAAAGCACCCGACGGTCGAACGTCTCGTCGGTCAATTCGATCGTCGCCTGGGCGTCCTTTTTAGCTGCGAGTTGAACGCCATTGTATGACAACTCCCGCTGAACCGCGGCGCGCAGTTTGGGCGCACTCCCGGCGCTGAGATATGCCGACTCGATAGCTACCGCATCCGTACGCAGTCCCCGCAGATACCAATCGCTGCATCCAAGCAGGCAGGCGAGGCCAAGCACGATGATCGAGATTCTTCCGGACATCGGTCGATTATCGCACGACTAGATTGATTAAGCGCCCGGGAACCACTATCGTCTTGACCACCGTTTTACCCTCGATGCTGCGCTGCACATTGGCATCCGCCAGCGCCGCTGATTCGAGTTCTTCTTGTTGGCAATCAGCGGCAACATTGATCTCCGCGCGTTTCCTGCCGTTGACCTGGACCACGACGAGGAGTTGGTCGCGAACGATGGCGCGCTCATCAGCCCGCGGCCAGCGGGCGTCCAGCAATGATTCATCGTCGTGCCCCAGCGCCCGCCACAAGGCATCGGTACAGTGCGGAACGATCGGCGCGAGCAACAGAACCGCCGTCTCCAGTCCCTCCTGCAGCACCGCTCGCCCCTGTTCACTGTCTTGCTGATTACGCGACAAGGCGTTGATGAGTTCCATCACCGCCGCGATTGCGGTGTTGAATTTATACCGTCTGCTGATGTCATCGGTCACCTTGATGATGGTCTCATGGGTCTGCCGCCGCAGCGCTTTCATCTCGCCGTTCAGCGTATCGCTGGCGAGGGGCTCACAGGGACCTTTTGCGGTATGCTGATAGGTCAAGCGCCATAGGCTCTTGATAAATCGAAACGCGCCTTCCACTGCCGTGTCCGACCATTCGAGCATCTGCTCGGGAGGCGCCGCGAACATCGTGTAAAGGCGCACGGTATCGGCCCCGTAGCGGCCGCTCAACGCCTTCGGGTCGACGCCATTGTTTTTGGACTTGGACATCTTCTCGACGGCGCCGATTTCCACGACCTCACCGTTGGCGGCAAGACGGGCGATGAGCGGTCGTCCTTTGGCATCGGTCTCCACGTTGACATCGGCGGGATTGAAATACTGCCGCTTCCCGTTCCCCGCATCACGGGAGTAGGTTTCTTTGCACACCATCCCCTGCGTCAACAAGCGCCTAAATGGTTCTCCCAAGGTCACCAGACCGGTATCGCGCATCAGCTTCTGAAAGAAGCGTGCATACAGCAGGTGCAGTACCGCGTGTTCAATCCCACCGATATAGATATCCACCGGCATCCAATACTCGACGCGTTCGTCGACCATCGCATCGGTCGCATCCGGACAGCAAAACCGCGAGAAATACCATGAGGACTCGAAGAAAGTATCGAAGGTATCGGTCTCGCGCGTCGCGCTTTCACCCGTCCCGGGGATCTCGGCGTCAGTAAAATCGGGCATTGTCTTGAGTGGCGAGGCGACGCCCTGCCATTCAACTTCTTCGGGTAGACGCACCGGCAGCCGGTCGGCGGATTCGGCGATCATCCTACCATCGTCAGTATATAAGATCGGGATCGGGCAGCCCCAATAGCGCTGCCGTGACACCAACCAATCGCGCAGCCGGTACTGCACGCGGCGCTCCGCGCGCTGCTCTCGCTCGAGGCGGCGCGCGATAGCGTCAAAAGCCGCGGCGTAATCGAGGCCATTGTATTCACCGCTGTTGCAAACGATCCCCTTTTCCGTAAATGCACATTCACCAATGCCTGGATCCTCGCCCTCGGCCGGGAAGATAACCTGTCTTATCGGCAGTCCGAACGCCGTCGCGAATTCCCAATCCCGCTGATCGTGGCCCGGCACCGACATAACGGCACCCGTGCCATAGCCCATCAAAACGAAATTTGCGACCCATACCGGGACGGGTGCGCCGTTCAACGGATGGTCGACGCTGATACCGAGCGGCAGACCACGCTTTTCCATTTTCTCAATGTCCGCCTCAGCGGACGACAAGGTCCGGCAGCTGTCAACAAAGTCGCTGACCTCGGGGTTGGTACCGGCCGCGGCAGTCGCAAGCGGGTGTTCCGGGGCAACCGCCATGTAGGTCACGCCATACAGCGTATCCGGGCGGGTGGTGAAGACTTCGAGGTCCCCGTCGCCAGTACTCAAGGGAAACTTGATCAAGAGGCCATCGGAGCGCCCAATCCAGTTGCGCTGCATGGTCTTGACCGCGTCCGGCCAGCCATCGAGGCGCTCGATATCATCGAGGAGTTCGTCCGCATAGGCCGTTATGCGGAGAAACCATTGGGGGATCTCGCGGCGCTCGACCAGGGCGCCGGAGCGCCACCCACGGCCATCGATCACCTGCTCGTTGGCGAGAACGGTCTGGTCGACCGGGTCCCAATTCACGACCGCTTGTTTACGGTAGACGAGGTCCTTTTCATAAAGTTTGGTGAAAAACCAC
>DAOWDI010000197.1 GCA_030639105.1 Gammaproteobacteria bacterium
CGTTCGCGCCGCGACCTGCGGCGCATCATCCTGTTCATTCGTGATCACCGTCAATTTATAGGGTAGGGTCTCCCGTTGCTGAATTGCCGCCAGCAGGGCCGTGCGATCATATTTCGGTTCAATGAAATCTTTCAGTACCGTTAAGTGGTTGACGTCAAACAGAATGAGTTCGTGATCATTGCCTTCCAATCGGTCGAATAGCTTGCTCACAATAGCTTCCGTTGACACCGTGGCGTCGACGAGCGACTGAAAGGCGAGGACAGGGGGGAATTTACTCATCTGGTTGGTGTTCGCAAGCGCCTCCAGTTTTCGGCCCAATGTGCGGATGAGGCGGTAACTCTCGTACCCGGCCTTCATCGGGAACGAGTTGTACTTGAACGGATCGTATTCCGGGTAGATGTCGACCCATTTCGATTTCTCGAAGTATGGGATCCAACTCAATAGCTTGTGCGTGTTCGCAAGGACGGCAAAAGGGGATACGCCAAGCATTGGTGAAAACAGGATGATCTGATCGGGCATGGCCCGATCGCCCTCAGTGAGGACATCGGCGACATAATTCAATGCTAAGGCGCCGCCGTTTGAATAGCCGCCGAGAATGAATCTGCCGTCGTCCGGTACTTGTTCGGCGACGTGCCGCATGCCGATCTCGACAATCGCGGCCCAGTCTTCCCAGGTGGCGCTCAGCAGTCCGGCCGGGGCGGTGCCGTGTCCCGGCATCCGCAGGCACAGCACATAGTAACCCTGTCCATTGAGGACTTCGGCGATATGCCTGACGCTGTAGGGCGAATCGGATAAACCATGGAGTAACAGTGCGGCGCCGGTCACGTTCGCAGGGCGCATCTCATAAGTCCTGTTCCAATTCTGGTTGAAATGCGCCGGGTCCGCGCGGCTGCCGCTGAGATAGCGATTCACGTCACTGGCGGTCTTCGAATCCACCCGTGAATTGATGCGCTCGTGCAGTTGCTCGAAGAGCACTCGTTCGAGTGCGAGAATATCATCCAGAGTGTCGACCTTGCCTGCCTGTGCCGCGGTAAACTCCGCATCGAGTCCGGTGCGGTGCCACGGCTTCAGGTCCGGCTTTTTTCTCGCGTCGAACGCGCGTACGGTCACGATGGTCGCCATCACGATGGCCGCCAGCACGACCACTCTTATCAGCCATTTCAGTAGGGTTAAGTGGGTTGTGAATGCCATAATTAAATACTGCCCGCGAACGACAAAATCCGAAAATCCGCAAATCCCAAATCCGGGGTCGAACCAACGTATCAGATTCCCAAATCCGCAAATCCGGGGTCAAATCCGGGGTCGGACCAACGTATCAGATTGATTTATAGGCTAAGTGTTCTTCCGGAGGAGACTCAAAGGGTCTTAGGATGAATTAATCAGCGATTCTTCCCGCACGTAACGGCCCTCGGTATCTCGAAGTACCCATTTGCCACGATCTCCGTCATGGATGCGCTGTAACCGTGAAAGCCCGAGTCGTGACTGAACGGTGTCAACAAATGTCTGCCGTCCGACCGCGATGGCTTCAGTCCAGATCGAATCGCGGTTGAGTCGCCCCCGGCTCAGCGCGATCTCGACTTGATCCCGATGGGCCGATTGCAACTCTTGAACGGTAGAGCACTCCGTCAACTCGGCCAGCTGTTCCAGATCGATGATCCGATACCGCGATCGCGGATGTTGGATCTCGTTGTATCCGCCAACGCACCACTTGCCAGGATGCGAGACAATACGCGCCCTGACCATATTCAGGTCGATATAAATCAGACAGCGCCAGAGATAGTCATTGGTGTCGACGGCAACCGCGTGATGGCGATCCTGCCAGAATGCGCCGCGACGACCGCGGCGCCGATTATAGGCTTGTCCGGTAGCACCCTGGACGAGTTGCATACTGCGCGCCACCGCACTATCGCCCGCGCGGTCGTACACCAGAAGATGGATATGATTGCATGTGGCAACGAAGTTCAGCACCGTCAAGCCGTAGCGTGATGTTGTCTCCCACAGCCATCGACGCCAGTTATTACGATCGGTTGCTGCTTCGAGGAGAAATGCGCGATTGTTACATCGATGCGTGATGTGCCATACATATCCGGGTAGGTAATGACGGTTTGCGCGCGGCATTGAATCTCCTCCCTGGAATGGTGCGCTGGCAGTCTTTAAGTTTAACTGTGCAATCAGTTTTATCGAAAGCGATTGTTCGTGAAGGCTTCCACATGGCGTTCCATCAGGCGATTCGGTTGGTGCTATTTTAGATTCTAAGCGCTACCCGTGACGCCTTTGCGGTAAATTATCTAATCTTTTCAGTAGCCTGGTTTGGTCCGACCCCAGTGCCCAGTGCCCCAGTGTGGCAATGTCGACAGGAACTCCGCCATCAGCTCATGCAAGCGCTCCTCGCGCGGGGTGCCCGGCATATAGAGCGCGACGAGACCTCTGTACGTGTTATCCCACACCTTCCCCCGGCCTTGTCGGTTGACGAGCTTGGCGTACAGCATGCCTTCCTCGAACCTGTGCTCTTCATCGGCGAGTTTGGCAATGTCGGGATTCGCCTGCAAGAAGGCGACAACTTCCGCAGGCGTCGCCTCGTTCTCGAGCACCGCCACATAGCTGAGTTCCAGGTCCGCCGACTCGAGCGACACCACGAACCGCAGGCCCCTTGCTTCGAGTCCTTCGACCATGGCGTCCTCGAGCTGTACTTTGACCGTGTCATCCTCGAACCGCGCCGCGTCGTAGAAATGCATGTTCTGACTTTTCCACGCGAACGTTTTGCCCGCCGTGGATCCGGTTTCTTCGGCGCCGCTCGCGCAACCGAATACGAATGCGGCAATAAATGCCACTACGCGATAAACTTTAATACTTCGATTCGTTGTCATCGTTTATTGTACCCCCGAATGCATGTCAGACTAGTCTAAGGGGTCAAGTCTTCACTTTCTACAACGGGGTAAAAATTCACGCTCATCCCCGCAGCGTAGGTGACCGTCCGTTTTTGAGTGCCCATCAGTCATGCCGTGCGGCACCGCAACAGAGCCAGACCGACCCAAAGAAGACGTTGTTTTCGACAAGGCAAAGCTGCAAGCATTCTTTTCTCGACCGACTGATCAAGGTCTGGCGATGGATTCTCGGTGTATCTGTACGGCTTTCGGCTTTTTATGCTCAGACGTTTCGCCGGCGCACATGCATGTGGGGCGAACGGGGAATAGCCTCACTTCGCACAAAGCCATTACCCCAGTGAACCTGCCCGCGTGACCGACCCCTATCCAATGGCGCGACCACCTGGCCCCCCGCCACTGAGCGGCGTGCTGTCGCGACTCCGGCACACCCACCGCTTCATGAACGACACCATTGGCCTGGTAGGCGAGCGATTCGAATCTAATCGATTTGCCAACGCGGCGGTTGATCGGCCGCACCACGCCTACTTGCCGTTCGGTAACGGTGCCAGGACCTTCATAGGAAAAACGTTCGCGACGATTGAAACGGTGCTCATATTGGCGACGCTCATGCGTCGCTGGCGGCTGCGTATCGTGCCCAACCATCGCGTGGCGCTTAAGACGCGGCCCACGCTTATGCCGAAGTTTGGCATGCGCATGATCGTTTTGTGATGCGGTACAGGTCGTCTGGTAGCATCGGACGACAATGGCTCGTCGACTTTCGCGTTTCCCGTTCCACCCTATTAGATCTGCGTCCTTCGCTAATTTGAGGTTCAGAGAATATACCAACAATTGTCAGCATCCAACGCGTACTCGCCGCGATATCCATTCTCCTGCTTCTGTCCGCCAGCCAGGCTGCGCTGGCAACCGACGAGAAGCCGGTTGTCATCGTCAAGGACACGATCGCACGCGAACGTATCAACTACTACGAAATGAGCAGGCGGATCCTGGCGGTTAACTGGGCCAAAGTGGATGTCGCGCAACAGCGACGCTTTGTCGAACTCTTTACGGAGATCCTGACGAATACTTACTGGTCGCAGATCAAGAACTACCATAACGAAGAGGTAATTTATTTCACGTCCAGTATCGAATAGGAAATCTACGCCACGGTAGATACAGTAATCCAGTTGGAGACCATCAAAATACCCGTTACCTACCGCTTGGAATATTCCGACGGTAAGTGGCTGGCCTATGATTTTCTGGTCGAGGGCGTAAGCTTAATCGGAACGTACCGCTCATCGTTCGCCGAAACGATTAAGAACCACGGCA
>DAOWDI010000016.1 GCA_030639105.1 Gammaproteobacteria bacterium
CGATCACACGACCGTCGGTGAAGGCGATCGAGGCCGGCCCGTCCCAGGGTTCCATGAGGCAGCTGTAATATTCGTAAAACGCGCGGCGCTTCGCGTCCATCGCCTCATGGCCGCTCCAGGCCTCCGGGATCATCATCAGCATCGCAAGCGGCAGCGGGCGCCCGGCCATGTGCAGGAATTCGAGGACCTGGTCGAAGCCGGCGGAATCGGAGTTTCCTTCGAGGACGATCGGAAAGAGTTTCCGCAGATCTTCACCGAATAAATTCGATTCGCACAACGCCTCGCGCGCCCGCATCCAGTTGGCGTTCCCGCGCAGCGTATTGATCTCGCCATTGTGCGCGATGTAGCGGAATGGTTGTGCGAGCGGCCACGACGGGAAGGTATTGGTGGAAAATCGCTGATGCACCATCGCGAGCGCGGTCTCGAGCCTGGGATCCATGAGATCCGGAAACATCTGTTCGACCTGGGAGCCGATGAGCATACCCTTATAAATCAAGGTGCGATGCGACAGGCTGGGAATATAGAAGAACTCTTTCCCCGGAAGATCGGAACCCCAGATGGCATGCTCCACCCGTTTGCGGATCACATAGAGCTTGCGTTCGAAGGCGTCATCGTCGGCAACACCGCTGTCGCGCGCAACAAATATCTGCTGGATGCGTGGTTCCGCCGACATCGCACTGGGGCCGATCGGTGAATCGTCGGTAGGCACCTCGCGCCAGCAGGCCAGACGTTGACCTTCTTCCTCGATGATCGCCTCGAACTTCTCGCGGCAGTATCTTGCCTGTTCTGTATCTTGCGGGAGGAAGACCAGACCGGCGCCGTAGTGACCCGACGGCGGCAGTTCGACACCCAGATCACGACATTTCCCGCGCACGAAAGCATCCGGCATCTGTACCAGGATCCCGGCGCCATCGCCGGTATTCTCTTCGCACCCGCAGGCACCACGATGGAGCAGGTTCCTGAGAACAGTCATCGCGTGCTCAACGATGGTATGTGATTTTCGGCCCTTCACATCGACCACAAATCCAACGCCGCACGAATCATGTTCGTACCCAGCGTCGTACAATCCAGCCGTCGGCCGGCCGGGTTGCGGAAAATGCGGGTACAGCAGTGCCATACGGTTCGGTGCCTCCATAAAGCTTATCGAACAGGCCCGGTTTCGGGCGAAAAAAGGGCGGTAATTATAGCCTTAGGGGGGTCGGGGTGTCATCTAGGCCGGCAAATTACGGCACTTTGGGCGGTTTTTGCCCCAGACCAAGGAGCGGCTATAACACCTTGAAATATCGTTGGGGTTACCGTGTGTGCCAGCTTCGGGGCGGGCCTTATTCGAGGCTCGCGATGGGGCGGGGCCAGGGCTTTGTGATCGCCAAATTCGCCGGGAGATCCGCGATCGCGGCCGTGGCGGCTGCACGGTCCGGATAGTTGCCATAGACAACCACATACCACGGCGCACCCTCATGCTTGCTGGTCCAAACAGTGCTCTTATCGCCGATTTCCCGTGCTTCGATGAATGCTACTGCCGCCCGGCGGTCGCGAACGCCGAACAATTGCAGCACATACCCTGCACCGGGTTGCGTTCGCAGCCAATCGATGGCATAGCGATCAGGGTTCTTCGGCTTGCCCGCCGGGGGCGCGGCCTCTAGTTTCGGCACACCCGGCACGCCAAGGGGTACAGACCTTAGGTCCGGGGCCGCGGGCTCTGGTTGTGCTAACGCCGCACCGGTTGGCGTCGGGGGCGGCATGGTTAAGGGCATCGAGATCACCGCTTTTACCGATGGTGGGCTGCGTCCGGCAGCCGGTGGCGTCGCCATCGGCGGCGGTGAGTCCGATGGCGAATTCAGCGTCACCGATTGGGTGGCGGGGGTGGTTGTTTCCAGCCGTTCGCTGTCGGGCGCTCCAGATAGAGTGCGTGGCGAGTGCTTGGATTGCGCCCATATTGCCGTTGGCTGCACCGTTGTTAACGTTGTTAGTTCCGGTAGCTCGATTTTGACGCTGGTTTGTGGTTTGTCATCGGGATCGCCAGCGTTGAATAATGCGAACACCAGGAACACCACGATCATCGCGGCGCCCCCGATAAGGTAGCGCTGGACCGGGCCACGAACCGACTGTTGCGGGCTACTGGTGAGACGCCGCTCCTGTCTCGCCAGTACCAGTGCCTTGCCAGGGTTCCCGTTCGACCGCTGATAAATCCTCGACATCTGCGTTGCGGTGAGCGGGATTTTATCGTTGCCATCACAGGCGTTCCAACGGAACATAAGCATGGCCCTGGTCTGCTCGTCGTTAAGGCGGGGGATCTCGACGACATGCACGAGCGCGTGTTCAGAGGTTTCGCTTTGCAGCGGTCCGAGAAGCGGGGAGTGCACGGGATCGGCGCTTAAGACCACCTTCATTTCAGCCGCCTCATCGACGGCATGGGCGAGCCCCGCAAGGCAGATGTGTGTATCTACCGGTAAGGTATGGGCGTCGTCGATGGCCAGTACCGTCGTTTCGCCGCGTTGACTTGCCGCTTTCACCCGCCTTCGAATCTCATCGATCAACACGTCGTCATTGCCATCCGGGTCGTTGGCGGCAAGTTCACTCGCGATCTTGGTGAGCAGGGCAGACCGGCTCAATGCCGGGTCCGCATCAAACCGCAGCACGCGCCAATTCTTTTCCAGCGGCTCGGTTACCCTTTCGAGCAGCGCTGATTTGCCGGCGCCAGACGCACCTATCAGCATGATGATTTGGCGGCCGAATTCGACGAGGTGCCGCAAAAGATCGATGCGCTGGCGCAATGCGGGGGTAATGAAATAAAACTTTTCTCCCCGCGCGTCAATGAAGGGATCCAAACCAGTGTTCATCGTACGTTACTCAGGGTGCGGGTACTCCACCGCTTTCGAGGATCTGCCGAAATTTATCCGCTGGATAATCCTCACACAGGAAGGCATCTCCAATCGCACGCATCAATACCAGGCGTATCCTGCCCGCGCGGCTCTTCTTATCTACTGCCATCGCGGCGCTAAGATCGTTCGGATCAAGCTCGGCGGGCGGCGAATCCGGCAATCCGGCGCGCTGGACTACAGCAACCACACGGTCATAGTCGGCCGCATCAAGCATCCCCATTTCCATTGACAGCGCCGCGGCCATACACAATCCACAAGCCACCGCCTCCCCATGCAGCCAGTTTCCGTAGCCGAGCACATTCTCGATGGCATGCCCAAAAGTATGACCGAGGTTCAGCAATGCGCGGATACCGGATTCGAGTTCATCCTGCGCCACGATGGCCGCCTTATTTTCACACGATCGCCGTATGGCGTAGGTCAGGCAGTCGGCATCCAGATCCAATAGCCTTTCTACATTCGACTCAAGCCAGACGAACAGCTCCGGATCCGAGATCAAGCCGTATTTTATGACTTCGGCGACACCCGCCCTGAGTTCCCGCCTTGGCAGGGTCGAAAGGGTCGCGATGTCGGCTATCACGCACCGCGGTTGATGAAAGGAACCGATCATATTCTTGCCGATTGTGTGATTTACCGCGGTCTTCCCACCAACGGAGGAATCAACTTGGGCGAGCAGCGTCGTTGGGATCTGAATGAAATCGACGCCGCGTTGATAACATGCCGCCGCGAACCCCGTCATGTCGCCGACGACGCCGCCGCCGAGCGCAATCAGTGTACAGCTGCGATCAAAGCCCTTGGTGAGCAACGCGGAGATGATGCGCTCAAAACTTTCCAGCGTCTTGTACTGCTCGCCGTCCGGCAGGATGAGCTTGTCCATGATCCGGTCCGCAAACATGCCTTCGACCGATTCGAGATATAGCGGCGCGACGGTCTCGTTGGAGACGATCATTATCTGGCGCGAATCGACGCGATCCCGTATCAAACCGCCACTGGCCAACAATTGTGCACCGATAAAGATCGGGTAGGAACGGTCACCGAGATGCACCTGCAGCGTGATCATGGGCTAGCGGATCGGATCTCATTGACGACTTCGTCTAAGCTAAGGGCCCCGGTATCGACCATGAGATCGGCTACCTCACGGTACATGGGCCCGCGGTCTGTGATCAGATCGCGCATTTTGACGACCGGGTCGTCGGTCATCAACAGTGGGCGATTGGGATCTCGCCGCGTCCTTTCTATCAACTTCTCAACCGACGCATACAAATAGACGACGAAACCCCGCGTTGTCAACGCCGAGCGATTGCCGGGATCCAAGACCGAGCCGCCGCCGGTGGCCAGGACGACGTCATCGAGCAACGTAAGTTCATCGATAATTCGCTTTTCGCGCTCGCGGAAGCCACTTTCCCCTTCGACATCGAAAATGAGAGCAACCGACACGCCGGTACGCCGTTCGAGTTCGTGGTCCGCGTCGACAAATTCCTTATCCAAGATCCTCGCGAGGTGCCGGCCTATTGTCGTCTTGCCCGCGCCCATGGGCCCGACGAGAAAAATTCGTGATTGCGCGCCCAATGCGGAGATTGCGGAGCCAAACTCGGCCCCCGCCGGCCGATCCGCGGGTCCGCGGCGAACGGTGCTTGCACCGTGATGGGATATCAGCACGTTGGTAAAAGCGTCCATGAAACTCCTCACAGGCACCGATTGTTGCAGTTCCACGGATGATGCGCAAAAAAACGCGGAGCCGAGGCTCCGCGTAAATCGAGAACTAGTGTTGTTTTCTAACGCGAAGACAGTGCCAGTGATTCCTTCAGGATCTTCGGTGTCACGAATACCAACAGCTCCTGCTTCGCACTATCCGTCGAGGTGTTCTTGAACAGTCGGCCGATATACGGCAGCTCGCCGAAAAACGGCACGCTGGTTACGTCGTTGCGGTTCTCGGATTCAAAGATGCCCCCCAGCACGACCGTATCGCCATTTGCCACCAGCACCTGCGTTTGCACCTCGTTGGTGTCGATGCTGGGCACGCCGGCAAAGATTTCGCCCACGGAGTCCTTATTCACGGTCAGATCCATGATGATGCGATCATCGGGCGTGATATGCGGCGTCACGCGCAGGCTCAGCACGGCTTTCTTAAACGTGA
>DAOWDI010000114.1 GCA_030639105.1 Gammaproteobacteria bacterium
CCCGCCCCCAACCGCGAGCGCCCAAAGCATCGAAAGCATTTATGCTTAAGCTTGTGCAGTGCTCTATCAATTCCTGCGGGAGGTCGCACGGACAAATGTAGCGCGTTGTATCCGTGACATATTTAGCCTCGTAGTCGTAAAACTCCCGGGGGGTTTCTAGCTTAATTATCGGAAGCGGATGCCCCGCGACGATCGATAAGGTGTACTCGCCGCCATTAACCCAGCTTTCAATCAATACCGTATCGTCATATTCGAGCGCACTTTCTATCGCGGGCTCCAACTCCGACGACTTGCACACCTTGGATGCACCCAGGCTGGACCCTTCGCGCGCGGGTTTTGCCATGACCGGAAAGCTCACATCGCTCAAAAGCGCTTGTGCGCTGTCACCCCGCTTGAATACTGAGAATCCCGGCGTTGGTAACCCGGCGCTCTGCCATATCTGTTTTGAACGAACCTTGTCCATTGACAGGGCGCACCCCAGCACGTCGCTTCCCGTATACGGTATCTTTAATATCTCGAGCAGCCCCTGTACGCTGCCATCCTCACCGCCGCGACCGTGGAGAGCAATAAATACGCGATCAGGGCTATAGTCGGCCAGCTGACTCACCAAGTCATCGTCCCAAACGATTTCCCGTGCATCCACACCGGCCCGAAGCAGCGAAGTACCAACCGCATGACCGCTGGATAGAGAAATCTCACGTTCCGCGGAATGACCACCCATCAATACCGCAACGCGTCCCGCCGCCGATACGATTTCCTCATCCGTTCGCTGCCGTATACTTAACATGATTCAACCTGTGACACTTTGTGGTTGATGCCGGCACCCGATGATTCTCACCTCCGGCTCCAGGGTCACGCCAAATTTCTTGGCGACAGACTGTTGAACCTCCGTTATCAAATCTTCGATATCCCCAGCACTCGCCCCCCCATCATTGATAATGAAGTTGGCGTGCTTACTGGAGACGTAACAGCCACCGCGGCTCACGCCTTTCAGCCCGGCCTCTTCGATAAGGCGGCCAGCAAAATCCCCGGGAGGGTTTTTAAATACTGAACCACAACTGGCTTGACGCGTTGGTTGCGAAGCGCTCCTCTGAGCAAGAAGCTCACGGGTCTGACCGCTTTCAATATTTGATTTGGTATTGAAGTGCAACACGGCACTGACAAACCAATGTTCCAGTGGAACAGTAACATGACGATAAGACACGGTGAATTGCGATTGATCATAGCTTTGAACCGTGCCCCGCCGGCTAACCAGCTCCACACTTTCGACCAACATCCAAATTTCACACCCGAATGCACCCGCATTCATTGCCAATGCACCACCGATGGTACCCGGAATACCGGCCAGAAACCCACCCCCACCAAGCGCCATCCTGGCTGCCTCTTTCGCAACTTTCGCGCAGGGCACGCCACATTCGACGGACAACCGATCATCGTCCAGCCATTCGAAATCGTTCAGAGTTCTCACCGTCGAGATGACCGTCCCGGATAGCCCGCCATCGCGAATCAACACGTTACTGCCGAGACCAATCCAGGTAATAGCCTCGCCGCGCTCCACTCGCTTCAAATAGGCGATCAGATCTTCCCTATCAGCCGGTTCGAAGAAACGCTCGGCGCGACCGCCCGTACGCCAGGAACAATGGCGCGACATAGGCTCCGCGGTAACCAAATTACCCCTTACCTTCACCATTTTCAATTGCGATCCCACCTATCCGACAACCTCATTATTGCTGCGCCAACGGCGATCCCTGATCCGGCTCGAACTGCATGAGTTCCGCCACGCGACCAATACTCCCTGCTCCGAGTAACAATAGGATGTCTCCGTCTTTGGCAATGCTGCCAAGCACATCGGTGAATTGGCCAAGATCCGGGATGAATACTGGATCGACCTTGCCCCGAAGCCTGATAGCACGACAAAGTGCCCTCCCATCCGCACCAGCAATAGGCTCCTCTCCGGCCGAATACACATCGAGGATCGCCAGCGCATCCACCATCGTCAACGCATCGACAAAATCTTCGAATAGGTCGCGTGTACGCGTATAACGGTGCGGCTGGAAAGCAACCAATAGTCGCCTTGAAGGCCAGCTTTCGCGAACCGCTTTTACGGTTAGGCGGATCTCGCTGGGATGGTGGCCGTAATCATCGATTACGGATACACGTGCGGCACCGATCCGCGTTTCACCCAGCCATTGACAACGCCGGCCAATCCCTTGAAATGAAGATAGCGCCCTTACGATTACCGCGCCCGGAATACGCAGTTCCGAGGCAACCGCAATCGCCGCTAGAGAATTAAGCATGTTGTGCTCCCCGGGCATGTTCAACGTCACTTTCAAGATTTCCGCGGTGTTGCGCTGCGCCACTTTATAGGTCGATTTTCCCTCGCGTTGTCGAAAGTCGAATCCACGAATATCTGCCTGCTCGTGCGTACCATATGTCACGACGCGAATACGGAGTTCCGTTAACATTGAGTTGGCGTTTGGATCGTCAATACATACAACCGCAACCCCGTAAAACGGCAATCGTTTGAAAAATTCGATAAAACTCGTTCGCAGTCTGCCGAAGTCCCCGCCATAGGTCTCCATATGGTCGGCATCGATATTGGTTAGCACCGCTATCAAAGGGTTCAAAAGTAAGAATGAGGCGTCGCTTTCATCTGCTTCGGCAATAAGAAAGTCGCCGGTCCCAAGACGCGCATGCGAATCGACGGAATGGACGAGGCCGCCGATCACGAAGGTAGGATCCATCCCGGCCTCTGCAAGGATACCGGCGATTAAGCTCGTCGTGGTGGTCTTCCCATGTGTACCGGCGACGGCGATCCCACGCCTGAATCGCATCAATTCGGCCAACATTTCAGCGCGTGGGACGATTGGGATCCGTTTTTTGCGGGCGATTGCGAGTTCAACGTTGTCCCGTGGAATCGCACTAGAGTAAACGACGACATCCGCACCTTCGACATTCTGCTCATCGTGACAATCGAATACCCTCACGCCGATTGTCCGCAGATGCTGTGTCATCCGGTTGGAACTATGATCCGACCCGGAAATCTCATAACCAAGATTATTGAGCACTTCCGCTATCCCGCTCATGCCGGCAGCACCGATACCGCGTAAATGAATGCGTCGTACATTGTGCATTGGGGCGTCATCGGATTCATACATCCATCAGCTCCAAGCAATGGTCGGCAACCTGGGCAGCCGCATGCGGCTTGGCCAATTCCCGGGCCCGGCAAGCAAGCCGTAGCATCTGCACTTGGCTGTGACGCAATTGCTGTACGGCAGCGGTCAGGCGTTGGACGAAATCCGGACCCTCGGCAACCATCATTGCCGCGCTCGCTTCGACAAGATAATTCGCGTTCGCGGTTTGATGATCGTCGATGGCGTAGGGGAATGGGACCAGAATCGAGGCAACACCAGCCGCGGCCAGCTCACTTATGGTGATCGCGCCCGCACGGCAAATCACGAGATCAGCCCAGTTGTACGCCGCGGCCATATCATCGATAAACTCCGTTAGGCGAACCGGGGCGAGCGTGTGCGCGTACGCTTGTCGCGTCACCGCTTCGTTGCCGGCTCCGGTCTGGTGCCAAATTTCCAAGCTTGGCGCGTCGATCTCGCGGATTACCCGAGGCACACCGTCGTTGAGAGCACGAGCACCGCGACTACCGCCGATGACGAGGATCCTCAAGGTATCCGATCGCATTGCTCGCGCTTTCGGTGGCTCCATCGCGATCATCGCCTCGCGTGCCGGTTTACTCACGGGTATCGCCCGGCGTCCGGTGGGAAAAGAACCGGGAAAGCCTTCCAATACCTTCGTTGCTATGCGGCTGAGTATGGAATTAGTAAGCCCCGCAATCGCATTTTGTTCGTGGATCACTAACGGCCGACCGCAGATCCACGCTGCCAGCCCGCCCGGACCACTGGCAAACCCACCCATGCCCAATACCAGGCTAGGGCGTACTCGAATGATCGTGAGCAGCGCCTGCATCAGCGCAACACTCAGAACAAAAGGCGCTATTAACCAGTGCCAAAGACTGCGTCCACGTAAGCCCGATACCGCGATCCGGAATAATCGAATCCCCGCCTGCGGTACAATCCGCGTTTCCAGGCCTCGGCGCGACCCCAACCACACCGTGCGGACAGCGCGGTTTTTCAGATGATCCGCTACCGCCAGCGCGGGATAGATGTGTCCACCCGTACCGCCTGCGACGATGAGGATGGGACCACCTGTCTCATTCATGCTTTTTATGCCCCCCCATAAATGCAACATGAGATTCCTTAGCCACCCGCAGCACCATCGCCAACATGATGCACACGATCACCATGTTGTTGCTACCGTAACTCATCAGTGGAAGCGTCAGTCCTTTAGTCGGCAGTAGGCCCATATTGACGCCGATATTAATAAATGCCTCTATGCCGATCAGAAGGCCGATCCCGTAGCACAGGTAGGCAGCAAAATTCTGGCCACACTGCTGAGCCAAACGGCCAATGAAAAAGATACGCCAAATAAGGAAAAGGAAAAGACTGATAACCAATAACGTACCAATCATCCCAAGTTCTTCGGCAAGTACGGCAAACACGAAGTCAGTGTGTACCTCGGGCAGATAAAATAATTTCTGGATACTGTTGCCAAGACCAACACCGAACCACTCGCCGCGTCCGAATGCGATCAGCGCTTGGGTCAATTGAAATCCCGAATCGTAAGGGTCCGACCACGGGTCCATGAACGTCATCAATCGCTGCATTCTGTACGGTGCGATCATCGCGATTGAGGCCAGCATCGCCAACGCGGCAAGTCCCCATGCACAAAAACGAAGCAAAGGTACGCGACCGAGGAAAAGCATGCCCAGCGTTGTCGCAAAAATGACCACGGCGGCACCGAAGTCCGGTTCGAGCAGTAACAAGGCGGCGATTATCGTAAGTATACCGACCGGTTTAATGAACCCGGAAAATTCTGTCTGCACCTGTACCTGATGGCGTACCAAATACGATGACGTATAGATAATTACGGCGAGCTTTGTCGGCTCGGAAGCCTGTAGCGAAACCGGACCGAGTGCTATCCACCTCATGCTCCCATTGACTTCATGCCCGACACCAGGGATCAAAATGATAGCGAGCAGCACGATCCCCGTTAGCAGCAAAAAGGTACTTATTCGATCAAATACGGATAACGGCAAGTGCACAATGATGAAACCGCAGCCCACGCCGAGAAGCACGGCCGCCAACTGACGCCAAAAGTAGTACAGTTCCAAATAACCGCTCTTGTGTGCAAGAGGAATCGAGGCCGACGCAACCATTACGAGTCCCAGTGCCGCTAGAACCGTCGCGACTCCAATGAGCCACACATCATACCCACCGTCATCGTACCGGGTACGGTGGGCAAGCTGATGATGAAGTATGGCCTGGCTCATGGGGGAGAAAACTCTTCGACGGCATCAGCAAATGCTCGACCCCGCGCTGCGAAATCCTCGAACATATCGAAACTTGCACACGCGGGGGATAACAAAACGGCCTCACCAGGCCGTGCGAGTAATCCGGCGGTACTGACGGCTGAGCGCATGTCCAAAGCGAAATGAACATCTACGTGCCGGTCCAGGGTTGCCGCGATTTCGCCGGCGTCTTGGCCGATCAGGACAACGTCGTGAATACGCCCGTCGATGATAGTTGCCAGCGTATTGAAATCGGCGCCTTTCCCCTGTCCCCCCGCGATCAGTACGCCCTGACGTCCAGAGAATACGCCGCCGATCGCGGCGCAGGTCGCACCAACGTTTGTCCCCTTCGAGTCATCGATCCATTCGACCCCCAACTTACTCGCGATCGTTTGACAGCGATGGGTAAGCCCATGGAATGCAGCGAGGATGCGCTCCTGTAGCGCGCGCGGGACCGACAATTTGTCAGTGATCGCGACCGCGGCCAACGCATTCATCCAGTTGTGCTCGCCATGCACCGCAAGTTCATCGGTCCGCATGAATCTTTCGCCGGCCGCCACAAGCCAACGATCGCCGTCATCTTGCTCGATCCGGTATGGCGCGGCACCATGCGCACAGGAAGAGATGTGCGCTATTTTGCAATGCGGACGTAATTCCCGCAGCAGACCGTCGTCTGCATTTAGCACGACGCTGTCGGCGTGTTTGTAGATCCGCATCTTTGCCGCCAGATACGATGACATGGTGCTGTATCGATCCATGTGATCGGGCGAGACATTCAAGATGCAGGCAACTACGGGTGCCAGAGACTCGGTTGACTCCAATTGAAAACTTGACACTTCAAGGACATAACAGTCAGGCTCGCCATTGTCGAGCAAATTCAACGCTGGCGTGCCCAGGTTTCCGCCGCTTCGCACATCGAACCCGGCACCGCTAAGTATCTCGGACACCATCGTGACAACAGTACTCTTACCGTTTGAACCGGTGACGGCTATTACCGGTGCTTGTACGTGGCGCGCGAAAAGCCCGATGTCCCCGCTAACTTCAAACCAGAGCGCGAGTGCGGCCACGACAACCGGATGGTCGCGGGAAATGCCCGGGCTCAACACGAGATACGTGCAGTCCCCTATGACGGCGGGCGACGTCACTCCCGTAATTACCATAACATCGGCAAAAGACTTCGTAAGATTTGCATACTCCGGGGGCTCGTTACGGGTATCGATAACAGCGAAATCGACTCCGCGTTGGGAGAGAAAATGCGCACATGACAGGCCGGTCTTCCCGAGACCGAACACGATATATTCTGCATCGACGGAATCTATTGTCATCGGAACAATCGCATTTTCAACTCTCGCAACCATAAACTCAACGGATCTTCAGTGTTGCCAGCGCCACTAGAACCAGAACGACGGTGATGATCCAAAAGCGCACGATGACACGCGGCTCAGGCCAGCCCTTCAATTCAAAATGGTGATGCAGCGGCGCCATCCGCAATAGCCGCTTTCCGGTCAGTTTGAAGGAGACAACCTGAAGTATCACCGATGCGGTTTCGACGACGAACACGCCGCCCATAATGACCAACGCCAACTCTTGACGTACCATTACGGCAACAATCCCCAACGCGGCGCCAAGCGCAAGCGCGCCGATATCGCCCATGAACACCTGCGCG
>DAOWDI010000258.1 GCA_030639105.1 Gammaproteobacteria bacterium
CCGGCCCGGTAGTGGCGGCAGCGGTCATCTTGGACCATGCGCAAAACATTCGTTATTTGGATGATTCAAAAAAACTTAACCAAAAACGGCGTGAAGAAGTATTCGACAGTATCCAACGGGGGGCTGTCGCAATCGGAATTGGGCAGGCCAGTCGTCTTGAGATTGATGAAATAAATATATTGCAGGCATCGATGCTCGCGATGGAACGTGCAATAAGTAACCTTTCAATCGATCCCGATGAGGTCTTGTGCGACGGCAATCGCTGTCCGCAAATAGGCATCCCTATCGCCGCTATCGTGAAAGGTGATGCCAAGGTGGCTTGTATCAGCGCGGCCTCGATTGTTGCCAAGGTAACGCGCGATCGCATTATGGTTGAATTGCACGCAAGATTCCCTGAATATGGGTTCGATCGTCACAAAGGTTACCCGACGAAGGCACATTGTCTTGCGTTGAAGACGCACGGACCGACGATTGAACACCGGCGCTCGTTTGCGCCGGTTCGTGACTGCTTGATTGAACGGAGAGTCCGGTGAGCGGTAGATTTATCCACTTGCACCTGCACTCCGAATTTTCCCTTATCGACGGTTTGATCAGGCTGCCGACCCTGGTCGAACGCGTGGCTGCGCTGGATATGCCCGCTGTTGGCGTAACGGATCAGTCGAACTTCTTTGCACTGGTCAAATTTTACCAGGCAGGCCGCCGTGCCGGGATCAAGCCAATCATCGGCGCCGAATTATGGATCGGTACAGGGGCAAACGGGGAAGTCCGCGATCGGGTCCTTTTTCTGTGCCGTAATCGGACCGGGTACCGTCAGCTTTCAGCATTAATTACTCGGAGCTATCTCGAAGGTCAGTCCAGAGGTATTCCGGCGGTTCGATATGAGTGGTTGGAGCCGGCGCTCGCTGAGGGTTTGATCGTACTCTCGGGCGGAATCAATGGAGATATTGGTACAGCTTTGATCGACGGGAATTTTGATCGTGCCCAAGAACTGGTGTGCTACTGGAAAGGACTATTCGGCGATGCTTTTTACCTGGAGCTTACCCGCACCGGCCGCGAAGCGGAGATTCAATACAATGATGAAGCGCTGGCACTGGCCCAGGCCAGCCATGTCCCCGTGGTCGCAACAAATGACGTACGTTTTCTTCATCGTGAGGAATTTGAGGCCCACGAAGCGCGCGTGTGCATCCACGACGGCCGCACCCTATCCGATCCAAGACGTCAGCGAAATTACACGGATCAGCAGTATCTCCGCTCGACCGAAGAGATGATGGACCTTTTCGCGGACATTCCGCAGGCCATCGCAAATAGTCTGGCGATCGCGCAGCGCTGTAATCTCGATATTGAGATTGGCGCCTATCATCTACCGAAGTTTCCCGTTGCATCCGGCGAGACAGTTGATGGCGCTCTGCGCGCCAAAACCCGACAGGGTTTGCGTGAGAGGCAGGGCGAACTGAGCGAGGAGGGCGTCGAAAAAGACAACGGTCAGCGACCAAACTATGAGAGCCGGCTCGACGAAGAATTACGGGTAATCATCGAAATGGGGTTTTCTGGATATTTTCTGATCGTTGCCGATTTCATCCACTGGGCGAAAGAACATGAAATTCCAGTCGGCCCGGGGCGCGGCTCCGGCGCCGGGTCCCTTGCGGCGTACGCGCTTGGTATAACGGAGTTGGATCCGCTGAAATACGATCTGTTATTTGAGCGTTTCTTGAATCCAGAACGAGTATCCATGCCGGATTTCGACATCGATTTCTGTATGGATCGCCGTGACGAAGTCATCGATTACGTTGCTGATCGTTATGGTAGAGATAGAGTCGCGCAAATCATCACCTACGGTACGATGGCGGCTAAGGCTGTCATTCGCGATGTGGGTCGCGTATTGAGTTTCCCCTATGGTTTCGTCGACCAACTGGCGAAGCTGATCCCGCTCGACCCAAATATGACGTTATCACGCGCGCTGGAAGATGAACCGTTACTCAAGCAGCGCTACGATGATGAGGATGATGTTCGCGCAATAATCGATCTCGCCAGGACGCTAGAGGGCCTTGCTCGCAATGCCGGGAAGCATGCCGGCGGCGTGGTCATTGCGCCGTCGGCATTGACGGACTTTATGCCGCTTTACTGCGAGCAGGGAGGCCAAACGATCGTTACCCAATTTGACATGGGCGACGTCGAAACTGTCGGGTTGGTAAAATTTGACTTCCTCGGCCTACGTACGTTGACAATAATCGATTGGGCCATCGGTCATATCAACTCCAAGCGGGTGCGAGAAGGCAGGGATCTGCTCGATATTAGAAGTGCCGCACTTGATGATGAATCAACTTTCGACTTGATTCAGAACGCACGAACCACTGCCGTCTTTCAACTTGAGTCACGTGGCATGAAGGAACTCATCAAACTTTTGCGGCCCGATCGGTTTGAAGATCTCATAGCGCTGGTTGCTCTGTTTCGACCGGGACCACTGCAGTCAGGGATGGTCGACGATTTTGTTGACCGCAAACATGGCCGCGCTGCCGTCAAATATCTTGATCCGAAGCTCGAACCGATTCTAAAACCCACCTATGGGGTAATACTTTACCAAGAGCAGGTTATGCAGATCGCACAGGTTCTGGCTGGTTATACTTTGGGTGCGGCCGATCTGTTGCGCCGCGCGATGGGCAAGAAAAAGCCTGAGGAGATGGCTAAACAACGTCAGTCCTTTATGGACGGTTCAGCTGCAAACGGCATCCAGCAGGATGTCGCCGCACGAATTTTCGACTTGATGGAGAAATTTGCGGGATACGGATTCAACAAATCGCATTCAGCGGCATACGCATTGCTCGCCTATCAAACCGCGTGGCTGAAAGCGCATTACCCCGCCGCGTTCATGGCCGCGGTATTGTCATCGGACATGGATACCACCGATAAAGTCGTCCGCTTGATAGAAGAATGCCGCATGATCGGGATCGAGGTAGCGAGACCTGATATCAATACCTGCGATTATCGGTTTACGGTTGCTGATGATGCTACGATCTATTACGGGTTGGGAGCAGTCAAAGGCCTTGGCGAAGCCGTGATCCGGGCGCTCGTCGCCGAGCGGAATTCGAGTGGACCTTATCGCGATATTTTTGACCTGTGTTGCCGGAACGATAGTAAGAAGGTCAATAAGCGAGCTCTCGAAGCACTCATCAAGTCCGGCGCACTGGATTGTCTCGGTGCGCCGCGGCGGGGTCTATCGTCGATTTTAGAAGGCGCTATTCGAATCGCGGAACAGCAGGCAAAGGCGGCGGCGGTGGGACAGGACGATATGTTCGGGCTGGGCGGTTTAAGCAGTGAGACTGAGCATTGTGATGCCGACGCCTGGCAGGAAGCCTTGGGGATGGTGGAATGGCCGGACAGGGAATTGCTCACTTGGGAAAAGGATACTCTCGGATTGTACTTGAGTGGTCATCCCATCGATCGATACGAAGACGAACTAGAGGGACTTTCCAATTGCCGCCTGGCGGATCTGAAGCCAGGTAAGCGGCGTGTGGTTGGATTGATTGTCGGTGTTCGTATGACCAAAAGCCGTCGGGGTCAAATGGCAATCATCACACTGGATGACAAATCCGCAAGGGTTGAGGTGACTGTTTTTAGTAAGGTGCTGGAGGAGTGCCTGGATCGAATTGTCAATGACCGGGTATGTGTCGTGGAAGGAAAATGTACGTTCGACGAGTTCAGTGGCGAGTACGCTATCAACGCTGACGTACTCCTGGGACTGGATGAAGCGCGAAATCAATTCGCCCGCGGCCTACTGGTCAAAATGGACTCGACGTTTGAAAACGGGAAGGTAGAGCTCCTCAAAGAAGTATTGTCCAGCTACGGATCGGGAGCTTGTCCGGTGACGGTTCAGTATGCCAACGGTACTGCGGTCACGCGGCTGCGATTGTCTAGCGATTGGCGGGTCACGATTTCTGACAAGATGCTTGAATATTTGCAGGAGAAGTTTGGACAAGATGCCGTCCTGGTCGAATATGAATAGCGATCGAGTCATCCGTCGACCTGATGTGAAATCCGGGTTAGGATCATTCACCGAGTAGAGGGTATAGCATGTCTGAAGGCACATCCGATCCGGCGCAGGTCAATCTGAGTTTCCTTGACTTCGAGCAGCCAATCGCTGAACTCGAGGCCAAGATCGATGACCTGCGCCAGCTTGGACACGATTCGGAAATAAATATTACCGAAGAGATTTCCCGCCTTGTGGAACGGTCGCGCGAACTGACCAGGGATATATTTTCATCTTTGACTCCGTGGCAGATCTCGCGCCTTGCGCGCCATCCATTGCGTCCGTATACCTTGGATTACATCAATTCTTTGTTTGACGATATTGATGAATTGCACGGCGATCGCGTATTCAGCGACGACCCCGCGATCGTGGCGGGTATTGGTAGATTTTTAGGCCGTGGGGCCGCGTTCATTGGTCATCAGAAGGGCCGGAATACGAAGGAGAATTTGTACCGTAATTTTGGTATGCCGCGACCAGAAGGGTATCGCAAAGCGATGCGGATCATGCAGTTGGCGGAACGATTCCGGCTTCCCGTATTCACGTTCATCGATACGCCGGGGGCCTATCCGGGTATCGGTGCCGAGGAACGCGGTCAAAGCGAGGCGATTGCCAGGAATCTTCTCATCATGGCCGGGCTGAGAACACCGATCATCACTACCATAATCGGCGAAGGTGGATCCGGCGGTGCGCTTGCGATCGGTTTCGGTGATCGCGTATTCATGTTGAAGTATGCGACCTATGCGGTAATTTCTCCGGAAGGCTGCGCTTCCATTTTGTGGAAGAGCGCGGAAAAGGCCGCTGACGCCGCGGCGGCAATGGGGATCACGAGCGAGCGCCTTTTTGAACTCGGTTTGATCGACGGGATCATCGAGGAGCCACTGGGCGGTGCTCATCGCGACATTGATCAGGTCGTGCGCGCCGTGGGTGACAATCTGGCGGACGCGCTGGGCGCGTTATCGGATCTCGACCCCGATGCCTTATTACTGCGGCGTCGGGCGAAGTTCCAGGGGTTTGGTAACTACATCGAAAAATGACCCGAGGAACCTCCGATTAATTCGTAGAATGCCGCCGCGGCCAATATCCTCTGGCTTGCGCATTGCGGATCCTGCTTATGGTCCCTGCTTCTAGTGTCCTCTGCTCATTCTCTACTCGACAAGCTGAGATTGATACTTGGTCGAGAATCGACGTGTCGATTCATCGTCGCCTACAGCGGCGGTATCGATTCACACGTGTTGCTGCATTCAGTGGGCGCATATCTTGGCGCGGAAAGAGATCGACTCCTCGCGGTACACGTTGACCATGGTCTGCACAAAGATAGTGAACAATGGTCACGCCACTGTCTGTCTGTTGCCGCGGATTTGGGGATCTCTGCGACCGTGCTTAAGATAAACGAACATCCGCCGCGCGGAGAGAGCCTTGAATCTTGGGCTCGTCGTCACAGGTATCAGCTATTGAAAACGGTCATGGCGCCTGAAGACATACTTTTAACAGCGCATCACCGGGATGATTTGGCGGAGACCGTACTCTTGCAAATGTTTCGTGGATCGGGACCGCATGGGCTGGCCGGTATTCCTGAACGGCAGCTATTCGCCCCGGGGTTCCTGGTCCGGCCGTTGTTGAATGTAACGCGTGGAGACCTTAGTGAATACGCGCTGGCAAATGACCTTGTCTGGATCGAGGATCCGACTAATGCAACTGACAACCACGACCGCAATTACATCAGACACCGTCTGTTGCCGCTAATCGAGGAGCGTTGGCCTGCCGCAACCGCGCGCATTGCCCATGTCGCAACTTTGCAGCAAGAAGCGGCTGCTTGTCTGGATACCGTGGCGGATGAGATCCTCAATCCATCAGTTAGTATCGATTGCATGCGACTCCCACTCGCTGTGTTCTCAAAAATGAGCGACGAACAGGCGCGTCGGGTGCTGCGCCGTTGGATCGTTCGTGCCGGTTTTCCGATCCCGGACGCGGTCCATCTGCGGGAGATGCAGCACTTGGTTCGCGCGCGTCGAGATGGGCGGCCCTGCGTCACATGGAAGCGCGCACAATTGCGGCGTTACCGCGATTGCTTGTACCTACTGTGGCAGCGAGAGGCGCCGGACTGCAAACACGAATATTCTTGGGATTTGCGAAGTCCGCTGACATTACCAACGGGGGTGTTGTCGGCTGAGACTTCGGTGCGTGACGGCCTGAGTGTCGCACTCGTCGCGAAGCATGATGTCGTGGTGCGATTTCGTCATGGCGGGGAGCGTTGCCATCCAATCGGCCGGTTCCACAGTCAATCCCTCAAGCGTTTGTTTCAGGAATGGGGCGTGCCTGCCTGGCAACGGGGCGAAATACCGCTTGTAGTGGTTGGCGGGGACATAGCGGCGGTCGCCGGGCTGTGCATATGCCGGCAATTTGCATCGCGCGCCGGCGAACCGGGATGGATGCTTCGTTGGCGCCCTAACGAGATTCAATAACTGGTGCGACCACACGAGTTGGGTCGATCAGGTGAGAAATGCGGTCCTGCTCAGATGGGGTTCGCGTATGGATTAGTATGGTCGCGTCCTGTCGAGCATAGTCCTCCTCGTGCATCGTAAATATGAAGCTTACGTTACCGATTTTGACACGATCATTTTCATCGAGATGGGACATGTCAATGGCTTCTCCATTAACGAACACCCCGTTGAGAGAGCCTAAGTCCTGTAAGGTGAACTGCCCGAGTGCATCTCGTCGAATCTCCGCGTGCAAACGGGATACCGAGGCATGGTCAAGGATAAGGTTATTGTTGCGGGCACGGCCGATGCGCCATGGCGTGTGATCAATCTTGTGCCGAATTTCTTCGTTATCGGCAAAGATGAGGAACGCATTCACCATAGCATGCTTTGCGGCATTCAGCTCTTCGTCTTCGCGCCGCCGCTTTGCCAGTACGGCGTAGCTGATCGCGATGGCGAGGAACGCCGAAAATACCATGGCCGGGAGGCCATACCAAAACCACGATGTGATCCCTTTGTGCGGTGGTATCGACGTAGCAGGAACGACCGCGGGTACCGCCTCGGGGACAATGATCGGTACCAGCAGCAGAAAGCTTTGTTCAGTTGTTTGGAAACTAAGTGATATTTCAATATTGCCGACTATGCTTTGCTGTTGAAGTTTGTTCAGTTTAAATTCTATATATCCGCCACTATCGACCGCTGACATGATGCGGGTAAAAAGCACCTCCGGAATCCCATAGTCGATATGATCCGCCTGCACGAACAGCCCGCCGGTCTCTTCACTCAAGCGCCGCAGGGTTTGCAGCGCCACGGATTGCGGAACAGAGCGGGGATAGCCCACGCTTGAAATAACGATATGTCCGTTTCTCGCCGCCTTGATAACATCCTCGTGATGGTAAGCCAGATCCTCCGCAAGACCATCTGACATCAAAATGATCTGGCGCTTCCGTGCATCATAAGTACGGAGGATCTTTATTGCTTCGAGGACGTTGCGGTAGAGTTCCGTCGGTTCTCCGGTTGCGAAGAGGTCTTGTGTTTTGGATGCCACATCGGCGGCGGAACAACCCATATCGCACAGTACTTTGAGTTGAGAATCAAACGAAGCGAGGCCGTACACGTGATGAGGTGCGCCCGATCCGGCCAGGCGGCGAATATGTTCTCGATTGCGCATGGGATTGCTGGTATCGACTAAGAACAGGTTTGCGGTTCGTCTTGGTGGTGCGATATTGTCGTCAATTTGTTTACCGTTGATGATGATGCCGGAATTCTCCGCGGTCACGGAGATGAGGTCCGCACCGTTTAAGATGCGGTAATTGCATTGCAAAGACAACGGTTCGGGTTGTCGGCACTCGATGTCCACATCCTCGGTGAGCATTGCGGATTGGACGAGGGTAGCCGGGCAGGTCAGCATAGCCGCCGCCCCGAGCGTCGATATGACGATCCGCAATACCTTCATGAAATTGATGCTCGCCAAATGCCTTGCCCGCGATCAGATGATACCGCAACGGTGGCCAGGTTTGTCACAGGTGGCATCATTCCTTGATCACTACCTTAGTTCCGATCGACACATAGCTACGCAGGTCAGAAACTTCCTGGTTTGTCAGTGCCACGCACCCCTCGGTCCAGTTCAGTTTCGAGTGAATCTTTAGCTTTCTTGCATTCTCTTTGCCGACACCGTGAATACCAATTGCACCGCCCAGTGCTGTATCCTGCGGCGGGAGTTTACCGGATCTCAGTGATTCTATGATTTGTTCGAATTCCGTCTCGGATATGAGTTTGTCCTTCAAGCCGTAAAATGCGTCCTTGACGTTGGGGTAGTTCAGTCGCATGAATAGATGGAACTCGCTGTTTTCATTGAAACCGACAATTCGATAGGCTCCTTCAGGCGTTCGTTGGTCACCCATCTGTCGCTTATCGCCGGGACCCCCGCGGCCCCACGCGATATTAAATTGCCGGTGAGTTTCGCCGGCATATTTAACGCGAAGTAGGCGATCAGACTTATCGACCTCAAGATAATACGGGATAGTGCGGATAAGCGAGTCTTCGACGCCATCGGCGTAAAGCCCCATCGGGCTCGCGCTTCCCAACGTGAAGAGAAGTATAAAAAGGATATCAGAGCGATGCACAGCTGCTTAACAAGAATGATCGTCGAGACCACGCCTTCGTGGCGCGGATCCTATCACATCGAAATCGGGTGGCATTCAATCGGGAAAGATGCCCGCAATCCATTGTAGCCCGAGAGTGCTGAACTGTCCGTGTAATCTTTTGAGTACCAATGAAAGTTGTGATATCGCAGCCCAGACGGTTTAGATCAAAATGCCGTGAATGTGCGCTTCTTTCGAGCACGATTGATGAGAGATGAACCCCCGGCTCGATATACGTTGACGGCCATAACCTTGCATTGGGTGAGTGCGGTGTTGGTTTTCACCCTGCTCGCTATCGGCTGGACTATGGTCGATCTGCCAAGGGGGCCCGGCCGGAGCTTCTATTTCGCATTACATAAGTCGTTCGGGCTAACGGTTTTTACCCTCACAATCTTCAGGATTGTGTGGCGTTTTTTTCACCAGCCTCCGCGCTATCCCGAGTCGATGGCATATTGGAGAATAACTATCGCCCGTAGCGCACATTTGCTGCTTTACATATTGCTGTGCCTGCAGCCCGTGAGCGGTTATTTGTCGTCTTCGTTTAGCGGATATAAGACGAAGATATTTGGGATCGCACTGCCGCATTGGGGATGGCAGGATCC
>DAOWDI010000100.1 GCA_030639105.1 Gammaproteobacteria bacterium
CGTAATGAGTTCTTCAAGGCGATTTCCCAATCATCGGTATCAACACCAACTTCGCGCTGCATCAAGATGCAGTTCTTGTGGGGGTGAACATACTCGATCGGATCCTCGATCGTGATGATGTGTCCGTAACTGTTCTCGTTGCGATGATTGATGATCGCAGCCAGTGAGGTTGATTTACCGGAGCCGGTACCGCCGACCATAATGACCAATCCACGTTTGGTCATGGCGACTTCTTTCATTATCTGCGGCAGCCCGAGTTGATCGATTGTCGGCACGGTCGTCTCGATCGTACGCAGCACCATGCCGGTATAGGTCTGTTGAATGAATGTGTTACAGCGAAATCGCCCGATACCTGTCGGCGCGATAGCGAAATTGCACTCTTTGGTTGCCTCGAATTCCTTCAATTGACGATCGTTCATGATCGCATAGGCAAGGGCTTTCGTATTTTCAGAGGTCAATTTTGTTTTCGAGACCGGCGTCACCTTCCCGTCAATCTTGATCGCCGGCGGAAACTCGACCGTAATAAACAAGTCCGAGCCCTTCTTGTCGACCATCAGTTTGAGTAGGTCGCGCATGTACTTGATAGCTTGCTCTCGCTCCATCTTAGGCCTCTTGTTGAATCAATTGGCGGCGCCCTGCGTAATGGCGTCCTTGTTCATTGCCTTGGCGCGCGCCTCGCTGCGGGAAACGAGACCTTTGGCCACCATCTCGACGAGGTTCTGGTCGAGGGTCTGCATACCGAACTGCTGTCCAGTTTGTATCGCTGAATACATCTGCGCGATTTTATTTTCACGGATCAGGTTCCGGATTGCCGGCGTACCGATCATGATTTCATGCGCCGCGACGCGACCGCCGCCATTTTTCTTCAACAAGGTCTGCGAGATGACAGCACGCAGGCTTTCTGACAACATCGCCCGCACCATGTCTTTTTCTTCGGCGGGGAAGACGTCTACAACGCGGTCGATGGTTTTGGCCGCGGAACTCGTATGCAAGGTACCGAACACTAGATGGCCAGTTTCCGCCGCGGTCAATGCTAGCCGGATGGTTTCCAGATCGCGCATCTCACCCACGAGAATCGTATCCGGATCCTCGCGCAACGCCGAGCGCAATGCCTCGTTAAATCCGAGCGTATCGCGATGGACCTCGCGTTGGTTGATTAGACACTTTTTGCTCTGGTGAACGAATTCGATCGGGTCTTCGATGGTCAGGATGTGACCATATTCCGTCTCATTTTTGTGGTTGACCATACCAGCCAATGTCGTCGATTTACCCGAACCCGTCGGGCCGGTCACGAGCACGACACCGCGAGGATATTCGGATATTTCTTTGAAGATATTGGGGGCGCTGAGATCCTCTAAGGTCAGGATCTCCGAGGGGATGGTTCGAAAGACGGCGCCAGAACCGCGTTGCTGGTTGAATGCGTTGACGCGGAATCGCGCGAGGCCGGGGATCTCGAAGGAAAAGTCGCATTCCAAGAATTCTTCATAGTCCTTACGCTGCTTGTCGTTCATGATGTCGTAGACGAGATCATGCACCTCTTTGTGCTCCATCGACGGCACGTTGACCCGGCGAACATCGCCGTCGACCCGGATCATCGGCGGCAAGCCCGCCGACAAGTGCAAGTCAGAACAACCATTTTTCACGCCAAAGGCAAGTAACTCACCGATATCCATGCCCCACCCCCTTGAAGATGCATCTTAGATATTGTCGCATTCGTCACAACCCCGCGACGGCATCTGAAAGTCTTCTGCTACCGGGGGTGCGATGGCGCCGCACCCACCAGATTTGATAAACAATTCAACTGAATTCAAACTTTAGCAAGTAACCGCCCGTATTGTCATGCAAAATTCGTCACCATCACATCCGACAGTATAGCCGAGGAACCTCTGTGGTATAGGCTGAATCTATTGCCCCGGGGGGAAATGGATCCATCGTTGTGGTTTTTGTTCAGTACCTC
The DNA here is from genome assembly GCA_030639105.1 of Gammaproteobacteria bacterium. Taxonomy (GTDB): domain Bacteria; phylum Pseudomonadota; class Gammaproteobacteria; genus UBA11873. The sequence goes on from DAOWDI010000100.1 coordinate 1,958, forward strand.
CTTGGCGATTCTCGCCCACGGAGTGGGTATGAAAATTCCTTGCGGATGAATTTTTTGATTGAATATTCGCCGCCAATCGCCTCAAATGATCGAATATCGATCCTCGGTTGTCCGCTCACCTAACGGCGATTCCCTATGTTAAACAGACTCCCCACCTCAGGCTGAGCGCAGATGCTCTCGGCGACCGATCGGTATCAACGACTGTGTCAACGCATCAACGCCGCGGCGATTCGATACGGCCGCGACCCCGGGGACGTGCAGCTCGTGGCCGTCAGCAAGCGGCAACCGATTGATGCTATTCGACAAGTTGCTGATTGCGGTCAGTACCAATTCGGCGAAAATTATCTCCAGGAAGCCGAAGCCAAGATCACCGCGCTCGCACCGCGCTCGCTGGAGTGGCATTTCATTGGCCAATTACAGTCGAATAAAACGCGGCAAGCCGCGGCCCTGTTCGATTGGGTCCACAGTGTTGATCGGGTAAAGATCGCTCAGCGCCTGAACGATCAGCGCCCGGCGAGTGCGGCACCGCTCAATATCTGCATCGAGGTCAATATCAGCGGCGAACCGGGCAAAGGTGGGATCATGCCGGCCGCTGTCCCCGATTTTATCGATAGCATCGGCGATCTCGCACGCATCAAAGTACGTGGATTGATGGCGTTACCAGCGCCGGCGGCGGACTTCGAACGCCAGCGCCGGGCTTTCCGACGAGTTTTTTCGGTCTTTACCGCCGTCGAGCACCCGGCGTTCGACACATTATCGATGGGGACCTCGAACGATTTTGAAGCCGCGATCGCGGAGGGATCGACCATGGTCCGCATCGGCACCGCCGTATTCGGGCCTCGGCCCTGAGTTGCCAGCGCTAGCACGCGCTTC
>DAOWDI010000200.1 GCA_030639105.1 Gammaproteobacteria bacterium
CTGTAAGGCGACATATTTTGCGTCCCCTAGTCCCGCGAAAGTGGTAAATCGGCGGCGCTCCAGCGCCACTAAAAGGCCGAGCCCGCCGCTTTCGGCCAGCACGCTACGCGCGAGTTGGACGGCGTCGCAACCAACGCTCCCCTTCCCGAAAACGATCGCAAGCAGCTCGGCATCGGATAACGCACCCGCACCCCTGTGTATCAGCTTTTCGCGCGGCCGCTCAGCCGCGGGCCAATCCTTGATAGCCATGTAAACTTCCTTGTCTAACATGTTATTTGTAGGGTGTTTGGAGTATATGGAACTCTATCGTTAAGGTAAAATATTGGGTTACCGGCGTTGCTGGGGTGCTGACACATTCATGAGCAGGCTAAACAAAAAGCGGGTCGTTCTTATCGTTACCGGCGGGATCGCCGCCTATAAGGCGCTGGAGCTGGTGCGGTGCCTGCGCGATGATGGCGCCGCCGTGAACGTCGTGATGACGGCGGCGGCGGAACATTTTGTCGGGCGGTTGAGTTTCCAGGCGCTATCGAGCGAACCCGTACATACCGATCTGCTGGATGCCCGCGCCGAGGGTGCGATGGGCCATATTGAACTGGCGCGCTGGGCGGATATTGTCATTGTCGCCCCGGCGACGGCCGATTTCATGGCGCGTTTGCGTCACGGTTTGGCCGATGACCTGGCCACAACCCTATGCCTGGCGACGGTTGCGCCGATCCTGGTGGCGCCCGCGATGAACCGGCAGATGTGGCTAAATGCCGCTACCGTCGATAATACCGCTGTGCTAAAGATCCGAGGGATCGTGTTTGTCGGGCCGGATGCGGGCGCGCAGGCTTGCGGCGAGACGGGCCCGGGGCGAATGGCTCTGCCGGCGGACATCGTGGCCGCCGCCGGGGCACTGTTTCCCGCCGGAATGCTTGCCGGGCGGCGGCTTATGGTGACCGCGGGTCCGACGCGCGAAGCGATCGACCCGGTTCGGTACATCTCTAACAAGAGCTCCGGCAAGATGGGCTATGCGATCGCCCAAGCTGCTGCCGAGGCCGGTGCCGAGGTCATCCTCGTCAGCGGGCCAACTAGGCTGAGTTCGCCTGTTCGCGTTCACAGGACCGCTGTCATATCAGCCGATGAGATGTACGATGCCGTTATGGCGGTGGTCGATGATGTCGACATATTTGTTGCTTGCGCGGCCGTTGCCGACTATCGGGTCGAAGCGCCCGCGCAGCAAAAACGCAAGAAAGACAACCATAGTTTGAATCTGACTCTGACCCCGACAAGAGATATACTGCAAAGCGTTACGGCGCGGCCGACACCGCCGTTTGCAGTCGGGTTTGCGGCGGAAACGGAAGATCTCCTGCAAAATGCACGCTCGAAACTCGAAAGAAAATCGCTCGATATGATCGCAGCCAACCAGGTCGGCATCGAAGGGTTGGGTTTTGACAGTAATGATAATGAGTTGTACGTGTTATGGAAGGGGGGCGAGCAGCACCTCGCGAAGGCTTCTAAAGACGTGATTGCACGGCAACTGATAGGGCTGGTCGCCGACCGCTGCCATTCACGGGCATAGCAAGCTAGAACTGACACCGTGGCCGCATCCGATAACCTTACCGAGCTACCCGCAAAGCGATGATTAAATTGCCCTCAGCGCCGGATATTTCCAGCTTGTTTTCCAAGCGAGCGGTCATTTTTTTTGGCATCGCTCTGATTGTCACCGTGATTGCCGCGGTCGTGATTGCAAACCTCTATGAGAATATCGCAGCCCGGGCGCGCAGCAAACAACTCAACGCCAATCAAACGATGGCCGAAAATGTGGCAAGCCAATTTGGCGCAGTACTCAAACCGCAGCGGCTGCAACTCAAGGCGTTAGCGCAAAAACCAAGCATCGTCGCCGCCTTGAGCGCGCAGAAGGCTATACGCGACAAAGTTGGAACCCAAGAACAGGCGGCTATTGCCGGCGCCTTGCTGTTGCGGTTGCTACCGCGAGGGGAGGACCCTATCGATTCAAATGCTAAACCACCGCTGAAGTTCGCCTCGGCGGACATGCTGCACACCGCCGCGCGGAGTGAAAAAGACTTAGGTGCGGAGCTGCACTTAAGCGGCACGGAAAACGAACACGTCGTGATGGTTCAACGCGTGCCGTTGAGTGGGGAAATCATTGGTTTCGTACACTTGAGTCTGGATGCGGCAATCATCAAAGCCGCCTTGAGCGAAAAAATGATGGGGTCTGGATATGTTGAAGTACGTCAGCCGGTGTCGAATGGACCGCCGCTGATAATCGCGAAATTCGGCCCCATGCCTACCGGCGATCTGCCGGTCTCAATCGCCGCTATCAAAGGTACGAAATGGGTCGTCGCCTTCCGTCCGGGGATAGCCAAGGAATCTGGTGGCGGCGCGGCGTCGGTGGTCGCTGCCGCAATCGCGCTGGCGGTTGTTGTAGGGCTGCTGGTCGTGTTTTTCCGCGCGCGCCTTACTCCGTCGGCATCGTCCGGCAAGGTAGTTTATCAGGGCGCGATCAAGTCGATTCTAGAAGGTGCGTACCCTGGGCTCAAGCAACTACTCCCCGGTGCAGCCGGCGGCGCGGTCGATTTCGGCCCAATGTCTCAGGGTCTTGATGGAGAGGACCTTGCAACGGTTAAGTCAGCCGCTGAAAATCAGGGTTTGGAGGATGCGATGATCCCCGAACCGATTGATCTATCATGCGCTACTGTTGATGGGATCGAGGTGAGCGAAGCCCCACCGGAAGGTGTGGCCGTCGAGATAGATTCATCGATTTTTCGCAGCTATGACATCCGCGGGGTAGTCGGAGAGACCTTGACGATGGAAGGGATCTATGAGATTGGGCGTGCGCTGGGGTCCGAGGCCGCTGCACGCGGACAGCAGACCGTGGTCACCGCTCGTGATGGGCGAAATTCGAGCCATGAGGTTCGGGACGCCCTGATAGAAGGCCTGCGCGACTCCGGGCGTGATGTTCTCGACATCGGTTTGACCCCGACGCCCGTACTGTACTTCGCGACCCATTATCTCGATACCCATAGTGGCGTGATGATCACCGGCAGCCATAATCCGCCGGAGTATAATGGCCTGAAGATTGTATTAGATGGCGAAACCTTGTCGGGCGA
>DAOWDI010000252.1 GCA_030639105.1 Gammaproteobacteria bacterium
CGGAGCTGATGAGCGATGATGCTGACGCCCGCATAAAGAACCAGGCCCCATGAGCGGAAAAGAGCAAGAAAAGTTTTCGGCATCAGACATACCGATTGCCCCGGTTCAAATGACGGCCGCGGCGGACCTGGATGACAAATTGCACCCCGATACTGAGTCGAAGCTCAAACGGTTGGCCGTCGTCGCTATCGCCATTACTCTATTCTTCGTTGTGTTGGCGGTATTATTCGTACTCCCGCGCTATCTAAGGACCGAATCACCGGAGGTGGAGAGTGCCCGCGCACCTACAGGGGCTGCGGCGACAGTCGAAGAAGGTCCTGGCATTTCAGCGGCAAAAGTTTATGCCCCACCGGAAGATGCTGAGTTGCGGCATCATAACCAGGCCCAGCTCGAAGAAGCACTGGGACTGGTTAGCCAACTCAAAACGTACAATGTCAAGGAGTGGGCCGCGGCCGACTTCGAGTCGGGAGTAGGCGAGATCACGATCGGCGAGAAGGCCTACCGGGAGCAGCGTTATCCCGCCACGCAAAGCGCTTATGCAAAGGCTATTAAAATACTGCAGGCGATCGCCGATCGAACGGATGAAGCCGTTGCCCAAGCGGTTGACAAAGGTTCTCTCGGGCTTGCATCGCGAGATTCCGCCGCGGCGGCAAAATCCTTCGAGCTTGCACTCGGTATCGAGCCGGAACACGAAGCAGCACAAAGGGGTCTGGCGAGGGCCCAGACACTCGATGAGGTCCTCACACTGATCAACGAAGCCGAAGCGCATGAACGCCTCGGTGAGCTGAAAGAAGCGGTGCAGCACTATCGTGAGGCATTGAGTCTCGATGCTGAAGCGCCCGGTGCGATGAGTGCAATCGCACGCATCGAGCAGGTTCAGCTCGATAGCGAATTCCGTCGCTTGATGTCCGCGGGTTTCGCGGCATTCGAGGCCAAACGCGACGGCCCCGCGAAAACGGCCTTCGAGCGCGCCAGGAAGATCAAGCCCAACGCCGCCGCACCCAGCGCGGCACTAGCCCAGGTTGAGGATCGGATCCTCGCCAAAAAGATAGCGAAACATTTGCGCACCGCGCTGATGCTCGAACAGCAGGAAGAGTGGGCTGAATCGGCGAAACAGTATCGTTTGGCGGTGCGCCTCGATGCGGATCTGGACGGCGCGGGGGCAAGCGCTAAACGCGCCGATGCGCGTGCCGTACTCGATCGACAGCTCCGATCGTTCATCGGGCAGCCACATCGACTTGGCGACGATGCCGTTCATGCGCAAGCACAGCGTATACTCGGCCGCGCCCGCTCGATCGCCGATCCAGGCCCTCATCTATCGCGGCAAATCAAACAACTCGGGCACGCTATCGAAGTCGCGCGCACGCCGATTGCGATCACCTTGCTCTCCGATAACGCGACGGAAGTGACCCTCTACAAGATCGGCCGACTCGGCCGCTTTGAGCGGCATGCCCTTGCCGTGATCCCGGGAAGCTATGTTGTCGTCGGGCGGCGCGACGGGTTTCGCGACGTACGGGTCGAATTTGAGGTCTCACCAGCGCATCGCGATGCAATGATTACCGTTCGATGTGAAGAGAAGCTGGCCTTCGGGAGCTGACGATCGTGAATCAAGGCAAAAATGACCCGGCCTCGGATCAGGGTCGAGGAGATATCATCGAGCCGATCGAATTTCGCCCGGCCGGCGCCACCCCTCACCTGCCTCGAATCAAGCTGCCGTGGGCCAACGGGTTTATCGCCTTACTCCTGCTCCTCGGCGCCTGGGGTGCATGGTATGTGATCACCGCCCGCTCCGTGAGTATCATTACAGAGCCGGCGGGAGCGATCGTCACCGTCGACGGACCGGTTGCACCGCGCATCGGCGGCCATTGGGTATTACGGCCCGGTGCCCGCGGCGTCACGGTCGAAGCACCCGGCTACAAGCCGTTCAACGGCAACCTCATCATCACTGGAGAGGCACTGCAAACACACTCGATTACCCTCGCCCCCCTGCCGGGCCGTTTGCGTATCGAAGTAACGCCGATTGAAACGGCGAACGTCACGATCGACAAACTTATCGAGGCAACGGCGCCAACGACGATCGGTAATATCGATGCCGGACCGCACGAAGTCACGGTCACGGCCGAACGATACCTGCCATTTACCACGGTAATGGAAATCGAGGGACGCGCCATAGAGCAGTTACTCACCGTCGAACTCAAACCGGCCTGGGCGGACGTCTCAGTCCACTCCCAACCCAGCGGCGCTGTGGTGACCGTCGATGAGATGCCCATCGGGAACACGCCGCTTCGTGCCGAATTATTGCAAGGTGAGCACGTCGTTGAGTTATCGCTAGACGGGTACAGGCGGTGGGAACGGACGGTAGAAGTTACCGCTGGGACGCCGCTCGATCTATCCCCCATTGTGCTGATAAAGGCCGAAAGTTTTATTAATGTCCTAACGAGACCGAGCGGCGCATCGATTACCGTGGGCAAGGAGTTCAAGGGTCAGAGTCCGATAAAGTTCGCGGTTGCACCCGATAAAAAGCACGAGATCGCGGCACTGAAAAAAGGTTACAGTTCGGCTCATAAATCCATCAGCGTCGCTTCCGGCACCACTGAAGATATCACTTTTCACTTGAAACCCGAACTTGGTGCGGTTCAATTCATTACAACCCCACCCGATGCCGAATTGATCATCGATGGCGAGCCGCGCGGACATGCCAATCAGACCCTCGATCTCACGACCCATGCGCACGAGATCGAGATCCGCAAGTCCGGCTACCTCAGTTACAGCGCTTCTATCACGCCGCGCAAAGGGATCCGTAAGCGCATCAAGATCCGCTTAAAAACGCCGGGACAAACACCAAGCACGGCCAGAGGCAAGCCGCAAGCCGCCCCGGCTCAGGGGGTTATCAGGACCTTCGCCGGCCAACAACTGAAACTATTTCGCGGCGGCCGCGTGACGATGGGCTCATCCCGGCGCGATCCACGACGGCGCGCAAACGAGGCGCTTCGCGAAGCCAGAATAGCGCGGCCGTTCTATTTAGGGTTGAAAGAAGTTACCAACGGTGAGTTTCGCCGTTTCCTGGCTAACCATCGCGCCGCACCCGTAAGTGGCGTTGATATCGATGGTGATGCCCACCCGGTCGTCGGCGTGAGCTGGGAAAGCGCGGCGCTTTTCTGCAATTGGCTCAGCCGCAAGGACTCGCTGCCGGAGTTCTATCGAGTCGAAAGCAACAAGCTTATCGGGATTAACCCGGCGGCACTTGGCTATCGTCTGCCGACAGAGGCCGAATGGTCCTGGGTAGCACGGACTGCTCCGAACACCGAACAATCTTTCGATTACCCTTGGGCCGGAAATTTTCCGCCCCGCGGACGTTCGGGCAACTATGCCGATCAGAGCGCGAGTCGATTCCTCGGTAAGGTTATCGCGGACTATAATGACGGCTTCCCGGTTACGGCCCCTGTTGGAAGTTTCGCCGCAAACCTGCGCGGGATCCATGACCTTGGCGGCAATGCCTCGGAATGGGTCAATGATTATTATGCGGCCGCGCCCGCGCAAAGCGGCGGCGTTGCACAGGATCCACTGGGGCCGCACCACGGTGGATCGCACGTGATCCGCGGTTCGAATTGGACGCATGCCACACAGACGGAGCTACGGTTGGCCTTTCGCGACTTCGGCAGCGGCCCTCGGAACGACGTCGGGTTCAGGATTGCAAGGTATGCACAATAAGACGCTGATTATTGGTTTTCTGCTTTGTGCGCTTGGTCACGCAGTGAATGCGCAACCACCAGCACAGACGGACCCGCAAAACGGAGACAAAGCGCCGGGATCGGCAAACGAGAAGCCAGAACACAGCCAGCGCCCATTGTCTACCGATACGTTTAAACCGAGTGAGGAAATTTCAGAGGATTTCCCCGTTCCATTCCCAGTCGACATCTAGATCCGGATCCTCAAACCATGAGACATAGTCCATTTTCCGAATTCTACTATCAGCTGATCGCCCTGATGGTCTCCATTATCGTCGTGCATACCATCTACATCACGATCGTGCGGCCGCGCGCCGAAGAGGTGCTGCACGAGCAGGCCGAGCGCCAGGCGGCCGGTGACTTTACCGAGCTTAAACGATCGGGCTATGTCGTGATCAAAGATTATGAACAGGAAGCCTGTTTTATTCTGGCCTTGTGGGCCACCGCGATAATCGGGTTCAAGATGCGCCAGAGTACGCTGGATCGCCAGTTCTTAAATCAATCGTTGTTGGACATCGACCACGGCACTCGGATCCTGCCTGAAGATACCCGCCAGTACTCGCGCTCCCTCCAGGCGCTATCACCCAGCGAGCGCGAATACTTGCTCCCGCGCGCACTGTTGGCGGCCCTCCAGCGGTTTGGATCAACGCGAAACATTCAGGATGTGTCGACGGCGGTTAGAGAGGTCTGCGAAACACAAGCAGATCGTCTGGACTCTGAATTGGCGATGATTAGATATATTGTATGGGCGATCCCCTCCATCGGATTTATCGGTACGGTCCGCGGTATCTCTCAGGCGCTCGGTCAGGCGCACCGGGCCGTGGAAGGCGATATTATCGGCGTCACCGTCAGCCTTGGCGTCGCGTTTAATTCGACATTTATCGCGCTGGTGATCAGTCTGTTTATCATGTTCATCATGCACCAGCTACAACTTATGCAGGAGCGCCTGGTACTCGATACGCAGTCCTACTGTGATATCAATCTACTGCGCCACCTGGCGGTGCGTTAGAGATCTCAATCATGGCAGCCGCCATCATTGAGCTGAATGACCACGAACTCAGGATCGAAAGAGACGCACGGATAGTTGCCCGCAGCCCCGGCTGCGCAATCGTAAGTGGGACAAACATTGAGGTTGGCGATGCGGCCTGTAAGCAAGCGCATCTCCATCCACGCGATTACCAAACTCAACTATCCTCTAGCCTAGTTCAACA
>DAOWDI010000104.1 GCA_030639105.1 Gammaproteobacteria bacterium
CGCGCCGAGTTCGCCAGCGAGCATAGATGCGGCGGTGAAGAGTTCTGACTCGACTGCAAGGCTTGCGTCGATGATCGCGAGACGTTGCCGCGGCCCGTTGGGAACGGTGATGTTATCGCGTAGATCCGCCAACAGCTTGGCGATCAGGCCGAAGCGTTCGCGCGCCGCGCTGGTTTGTGTAAGCGTTTGGTTCGCTATCTTCACGATCGCGGCGATATCTCCCGATCCCATCGTAGCGGCGGCAAGTGACCGCAGGCGCTTAGTGATATCGGTCGTATAAACCGCCTCAATCAGCCCGGCGAGCCGGTCGTAGTCGCTACCCGGATCCCGATCGGAGATCGTTCGTACATAGGCACGTACGGCGCTGGCGTCCGCCAGCTCCGGGCTGCCGTGGATCTTATTGCGCAGCATCTTGAAAGCCGGGTCGCGGTCGGATAACGAGGCGGATAGCTGACGGATCTCCTGTATTGACGCCGTTTTCGCACCGTGTGCCAGGAGCCGCGCCGCGGTTCGCAGTAGCAGGTAACGGTACGTCAGCCAGTCGCGCTTTTCCGCCAGCTTGAACAGCAACTTGCGCGCGCCACGACGTTCTCCTTCTTCCTGGTAGGCGCCACGGTAGAACCGCGCGCGGCGCAGGATCCAGCCGTTGTCGATACGCACGAGGAACTGTTCGATGAGCATTTGGGCGAAGCGATCGGTCGTTGCGTCATTGGCGATGAAGGACTCGATGTCGAGATCCGCGTAGAAATTTGCGATCGCATACCCCTGCGCGCGGAGGGTCTTGGTTCGGTCGGACCATTCACCGTGTTGGGCGCCGCCGCCGAACTCCTTGCACGCGTAGGGATCCGGCGGCAACATCCGACCGTCTTTGCAGAACCATCGGATCCGGGAAAACGGACCGCGCTCCGCGCTCTTCATCTGTGTTACCCATGAGGGGTATTGTGAAACTTGGCTATCGCGGCCAGACTCGGCTGCTGCGCAGACAGTTGCCACGACCAGAGATAGTAGGGTGAGATAGAATTTTCGCATGGGCCGATTGGATTTCATCGGCGCGCGCGCCGTTTCTCGTTGAAATAACGGTTGGTATCATACATAAAATGTGCCAGGTCGACAGGGTGATCTAAGCAAGGTCGAGCTCCGGTCGCCGATGCTCCCGTACGATAATGTCTTCGAACCGCCACGGCCACTTTAGAAAATGAGCGAACGGCGCGAGGTGATTTGTGACAGTTACCGGATGCACCGTATCGTCTTCCAAGCAGAGGTGTTAGGACAGCCTAGAAAAGCGTATAGATGAACGGCGCGACCGCCGAACCTTGCGCGAATACAATCAGGGTGCCGAGCAATACCATCACGATGACGATCGGCGCCAGCCAGAACTTTTTCCGTTCACGCATGAAATCCCACAGATCTTTCAAAAATTCAATCATCGGACAACTTTCTCCATTCGTTTGCTGCTTGTCTGTTGGCAATCGTGTCGGCACTCGGCGTTCTCGGTTGCATCTTGCTCCGCCGTGTTCGACAGCCACAATAATGAAATCCAGGCGGTTTGTCAGCGGCCCACCCCACCGCTAACCCGCCCGTGCACGAGCGGCTCGATCTCAGTTTTCGTCGTACAGTCAGTCTATCCTGTTGCCGCATTATCCGCATGGTTGAACAATACCCGGAGCACCGCGAAGCCCATAGGCAAAAGAAGCCTTGGTGGTCATGATCAGTGTGGGTGTCGTGCTTGCGCACCGGATGCTGGGTAAACGCTTAGCGAGTTGGTAAGCGTGGGCCGTGCCTGGCGGGCGCACGAAGTGACTGACATTGAATTTCGATACCGGAATTGGTCATCTCTGATCTCATCTTGAGCTTCACGAAGCTAACGTACCTAACTGAATCTATTTGCAAATGAATATCGATTTCGGCAACATTGAGAGACTGTCTCAAGGATGCCCTGCCTGGCTGCGCTTACGCTCATGAAATTAATCATCGTGGACGATTCCAAAGAATACATGGCCCTGATCCGGCGTATGCTGGCCAGCGTCATACCGGACATCGAGGTGACGGAATACGATCCTGAACAGCAGGGGAGGCCGACCGGCGAGTTTGACTGGGGTATTTACGATGTCTTGCTAATCGACTATCAGTTGGGTGTGCATGAGAGCGGACTCGACTGGATCAAACAGTACCGAGGTTTGTTCGATTTTCCGCCGGCGATCCTCATGACCTCGGTGGGCGATGAATATGTTGCGGCACGGGCGATCAAGCTGGGTGCGAGTGACTTCATCAAGAAAACCGATATCAATGCCGAGCGGCTTGCTGAAATGGCATATGCGGCAGCCGCGGAGCGCGCCGTGCGGATCTTGCCTGACAACACTACGATAAGTTCAAAGCTCGACAATGACGCATCCGTATTTGATAAGGTCAAGCTCACCTCTGATCGGACGCCAGATGGGCAGCGGATCGGCTATCGATTCGTCCGATTGATCGGACAGGGCGCCAGTTCACGCGTGTA
>DAOWDI010000216.1 GCA_030639105.1 Gammaproteobacteria bacterium
AAGACGCCGAATATAGCGGAGTGTGCGTAGGCGTTTGCTGCCGATCGGGTACTCTATATGGTCGGCGCCAAGCGCGCGAAGTTCCTTGACCAGGCGGCCGCCGGCGGAGACGACCAACGCACGATGGCCGCGTTCGACCAGGGCCGCGGCGATCTCGAGCGTACCGCGCTCGACCCCGCCGACGTCGAGCGCCGGGAGTAGTTGCATGACGGTCAGGGTCATCTAGTTTACTTTCCGGCTGTCCAGCGCTCGGGTTGTCCGATCCCAGCCCCAGCGCGTGAGGATGAGGCGGGCGCAGCGTGCCGCCTCTCTGAGCGGCGGTCGGGTTTCAAGGGCGACGCCGTCGCGCCAGTTCCGGTACGGCGTGACCAGGCCGCGCGCGGCGAGGTCCGGCACAATGCCGGTAATGCGATCCTTGCGCTTTATCGGGATCTCGAGCACCCCGACGGCGGCGCCGGCACTCAGCCCTTCATAGATCATGGAGACACTGTCGGCGGTTACCCAGGCCTGGTCGGATTGCGCGAGTTCGCCCGCCAACCAATCCCGTTTGGACTCCTGAAAAGGCATGATTGTTACCTTGTCCGCGGCCAGATGACGCAGTGCCGCCGCCGTCTGGGGTGGTGTGCGCCGGGAATCAGCGATAACCCATCTTCTTGTTGGCGCGGTATCGATGAGCGTCTGGATTTGATCCACGAGCATCGAGGTATCCCAGGTGAAATGCGCAGAAGGGCCGCCGATCAGTACCACGGAGCGGCCGGTGCGCACTGTGGTTGCGGGCATATCGTTGAGGACGCCGTCGGTGATAATGATCCGCGGATCCGGCCGCGGCCCATCGTGGCGCGGGATCAGGCAGAGGTCGAAGCAGCGGATCGGGAGCCGCGGTTTCATCAGGTAGATGGCGCGCCCGCCGCGCACGTGCCGCGCCACCAGCATTGGCCACTGACAACGTCGTCCCGCACCGATGATCAGGTCTGGATCGGGTGTGCGCGCACCGATCGGCAGGCGGCACGAAAGGTAATGCCATGTCGATATCCGTGGTGCGCGCGCATCGAAGGAGACCGCATCAACCGGCACCCTCGCCGCGAGCGCCTGCACCAGACCCGCGCTCTGGCGGTCGTGGCCGGGCTTGCCGTCGTAGAACCGCCATACCACCAACATGAATTTCCTGCTTAGCTCACACTACGCTCAACCAGTCGTCATAGCCGCCATGGCGGCCTTCGACCAAGTCGAGGTAGACCGCTTGCAACCGCTGCGTTACGGGACCGGGCAGACCCTTGCCGATGGTCCGGTTGTCGAGTTCACGGATGGGTGTGACTTCCGCCGCGGTACCGGTGAAGAAGGCCTCATCGGCGATATAGATCTCATCGCGCGTGATGCGCTTCTCGATGACAGTGTAGCCTGCGGCCGCGGCCAGGCGCAGCACCGTGTCGCGGGTGATACCTTCGAGTACGGAGGTAAGCTCCGGTGTATAGATGACCTCATTGCGCACGATAAAGATATTCTCACCGCTGCCCTCGGCGACGATGCCGCTGGCGTCCAGCAGTAGGGCTTCGTCATAGCCCTCGCGCGCCGCTTCCTGGAGCGCGAGGATCGAGTTGATGTAGTTCCCGCAAGCCTTGGCCTTACACATGACGCTGTTTACCAGATGCCGTGTATAGGAGGAAGTCTTGATCCGGATCCCTTTCTCCAAGGCATCGGCGCCCAGGTAGGCGCCCCAGTACCAGGCGGCAACGGACACATGGACCGAGAGGTTCTCGGCATGCAGACCCATGCCCTCCGAGCCGAAATAGACCAGCGGGCGGATGTAAGCGGTCTCAAGTTGATTGTGCGAGACGCTGTCGATGCAGGCTTGACGGATGGTCGCGCGGGAATAGGGGATCTCCATATCCAGGATATGGGCGGTATCGAACAAGCGCCGGATGTGGTCATCGAGACGGAATATCGCGGTGCCCTTAGGGGTTGCATAGGCGCGGATCCCCTCGAAGGCGCCTACCCCATAATGCAGGGTATGGGTCAAAACGTGAACTTTGGCATCGCGCCACGGCACCATCTCGCCGTCCATCCAGATCACGCCGTCTCTATCGGCGTAGCTCATGTCGTCGTCTCCTACTGTGTCGCCTCGGAATTATTCGATTAAGCTGTCGAGGACCCGTGCCACGATACCAATGCGCGAGGAGGCGTCGTATCGGGAATAGGGCAGGAGTCTAAACGCAGCGCGATAAGCAGCGAATTATGAAGGTTTATCGCGGGACAGTACATAAGCCGGCCCAGCGCGCATCTTCTCGCTAACCCGCCTCGATCAGCTTGCCCCAGGCCGCCCGGACCGCGGTGCGGTGGCCACTAAATTTCCCGGCCTCGACCAATCCATCGATCTCCCGCAGGGCGCGGCGGTGGACCTCGGCGCGATAGGCGAAATAGGCATCGTGCAGCATCCTCCCTACATCGACGGTCATCACGCCGAGGCGGGTGAACGCTTCGAGTAAACGGAGATTATCGGTGAAGATGAGCAATTCCTTATGCTCGTGCGCCCAGCGCAGGACGCAATATTGCACCAGGAATTCGATATCGGTAATACCGCCGGCACCCTGCTTGAGATCGAAGTACACGTCATCGGAGCGGTCCAGATCCATACGCATGCGTTCGCGCATCTCGAGGATATCGGCGCGGAGCTTATCGCCATCGCGCGGCCGGCCCAGCACTTCGCGACGCACGCATTCGAATGCGGCCATCGTCTCGGGTGCGCCGGCGACGGCGCGAGCGCGGACCAACGCCTGGTGCTCCCACGTCCAGGCGTTGTGCTTCTGGTATTCGGCAAACGCGGCGATAGAACTGACGAGCAAACCGGATTGACCGCTCGGGCGCAGGCGGGTATCGACCTCATAGGCGCGCCCGGCGGCGGTACGGGTGCTCAACAAGTGGATGATCCGTTGGCTTAGGCGCGTGAAAAAAACGTGGTTATCGACCGAGTGGATCCCGTCCGTCGCCTGCCGCGCGCCTCTGCTATCGTGGATGAAGACGAGGTCGAGGTCCGAGCCGTAGCCGAGTTCGAGGCCGCCGAGCTTGCCGTAGGCGACGATCGCAAACCCCGCCCTGAGTGCTTGACCGGCGTCGAGGCAGGTCGGCTCGCCGTGCTTTTCTCCCAAGTGGTGCTGGGCGATATCGAGCGCGTGGTGCAGCAGGGCCTCGGCGATGTAGGACAGCTGGTCGCTGACTTCGGCGACGGGAAACTCGGCCATGATGTCGCTGGCGGCGACCCGCAAGACCTGTTGATTCTTAAAGTGACGCAGCGTGTCCATCGTCTGTTCGATATCGTCGCGGTGGTGGGCCGCCAGCAGGGTGTCGAGTTGGTTGACGAGTTGGTCACGGCCGGGCGGCGCGAACAGCACGCGCGGGTCGAGTAGTTCATCGAGCAGCAACGGCTGTTGAGTGATCTGGCGCGCAATCCAGGGGCTCGCGTGGTAGAGATCGATGAGGCGTTGCAGGGCCCCCGGGTGGTCGGCGAGCAGCGACAGGTAGACCGAGCGTCTGGCGATTGCCCGGACAAGTTCGGCGAGGCGCACAAACGTCGCCCCCGAGTGGGTTCGTTTGCCGGCGGTTGCCAGCAGGTGCGGCATCAGCCGGTCGAGCCGGTCGCGGCCTTGACGGCTCAGGCGGTCGAGAAACCGTGATTGTTTGAGCTGTTCGATGACGATGCGGGTGGCGGCGGTGTCATCGAACCCGAGCGCGGCGAGCCTGTCCTCGAGACCCGGCTCTTCGGCCCACACGGCGTTCGCGGTTGACAGGGCCGTTGCTTCGTGCTCTTGCGCCGGTGCTGGTGGCGCCAGCAGTTCGCGGAAGCAGCGCCGCACGATATCGCGATGGCGCGCCAGCTCGGCACCGAACGCACGGTAGGACCCGAAGCCCATGGCGAAGCCAAGGCGTGCTTGCTCAATTTCCGCGCTGGGTAATTGATGGGTCTGGCGGTCGGCGACCTGCTGCAGGCGATGCTCACTACGGCGCAGGAACCGGTAGGCGTCCGCTAGGGCCGCGGCCTTAGCGGGCTCGAGCAGGTTCAGATCGGCACAGGTTTGGAGTACCGCCAGGATCGAACGCCGCCGCAAACGCGGTTCACGGCCGCCGCGGATCAGCTGCAAGGTCTGTCCGATGAATTCGATCTCGCGGATCCCGCCGGAGCCGAGCTTGACGTTGTCTTCGAGGTCCTTGCGCGCGGCCTCGGCGTCGATCAGCGCCTTCATTTCGCGCACCGCCTCGATCGCCCCATAGTCGAGATAGCGGCGATAGACGAACGGTTTGAGGATCGCCTGGAGCCGTTTTCGATCACGCTCGGCCCCGGTGATGATCCTGGCCTTGATAAAGGCATAGCGTTCCCAGTCGCGGCCATGGAGCTGGTAGTAGTGTTCGAGCGCATCGAGATTCGACGTCAGCGGACCGCTGTCGCCAAAGGGCCGCAGGCGCATATCGACGCGAAAGACGAAGCCGTCGGCGCTCTGGTCGTTCAGCAGCGCGATGAAGCGCTTGCCGAGTCTATCGAAATACTCTTGGTTGTCGATCTCACGGCGCCCGCCGGCGGTGCACCCGGTGTCGGGAAAGGCAAAGATGAGATCGATGTCGGAGGAAAAATTGAGCTCATGCCCGCCGAGTTTGCCCATGGCGAGGACCAGCAGGCCGATGGGCGCACCGTCGGCGTCCCTTGGCAGACCGAAGCGCGCGGCCATCTGTTCTTGAAGCCAGGCGACGCCGGCTTGAATATTCGCCTCGGCGAGCGCGGACAATTCGGCGGTGATGGTCATGACGTCGGTGTCGAGAACAATATCGCGCCAGGCGATGCGCACGAGCTCCGCGTTGCGCAGGCGCCGTAGTACGGCCATCGCCTCGGCATCATTGGCCGCGCCTTCGAGTGAATTGCGCAATGCTTCGAGATACCAGCCGGCGCCGCGCGGTTCGCGGATCGCCGTTTGCGTGATGCAATCGAGAAACACGCGCGGGTATTGCGCCGCATATTGGGCGATGAATGGACTGGCGGCGAAGGCTTGGGTGAACGGGAGTGCTGGGGTGGTGCTTTCGAGATCGATAGCCGCCGCCGTGCAGGCCTCGGCGAAGCATTCGCCTAGGCGTGCCGTCTGTTCGGAGAGCATCTCCGGTATTTCGTTCGGCAGTGGCGTCATGCGGTCGGTCAGGGCATTGTCGGCGTTAAGGACGTCGGTGTTTGGCGGTATGTCTTCTCGGGGTGGCCAAGAAAAAACGGGCTCCCGGCCCGTTCTTTCGGTTGCGGGTGAGCGGCTCCGGTTCAGGGCTTGACCACACCGGCGCCCGACCAGGCGGCTTTCCCGCCAGAGTCGTTACCTTGATAAGAAAATACGATGCCGTCCGGGGTGTCGCCGGCAAAGGTATATGCGGTGCTGCCGAATACGGCGGGACATGGACCGCCGCAGCCGTCAAAACTTGCGGCGCCGGTCAGGGGTGCGAATCCGTTGGCCAGCGGGGTGCCGCCGCCCGCTAAGCTCCAGCCACCCGTACCTGTGCTTAAGCCTTCTTGGGGGAAGGTCCCGGTGAGCGAGACCGTATCCATATTACCCGTCGTAAAATTGGCCGTAAAAGCCGCAGTATTCAGTGTGCCGTTGGTCATGCCGGAGCCAAACGGCGCAAACACGCTCGGCGAGGTGGCGCCGGCGATGGTCGAATAGATCATCGTGCCGGTCGTCGCGTTGACCACGCTGTCCGCCGTCGGGTTTGTGGTATAGGCGGCGTGAAAGTAATCGGTTGGGAGGGCCGGTGGGATACCAAAGCCCGTACTGGTGAAATTAAACCCGGGGCTGAACCGGACCCAGGTGGCCTCAAGCGCCGCGACGGTACCGGTTTCGGCGATCGTTGAGGTGCCCGGGTCGAAGGTATCGCCGAAGGTCGTCGCGAAGGTCAGCGGCGAGAGGCTGATCGTTGCGCCAGAGGCGGTGCCGTCGCCTTCGGCAAGGCTGTTGGCGAACATCGGAGAGGGCTCGAAGTTGAGCGCGTACTTGACCGTGATGTCACTATTTGTCGACCATAGCCCGAAGCCGGCGGTGCCGATGATGTCGTAGCCGGTCGAGGAGAACATGTCGATGGCATAACCGAGCCCAACTGCCCGCGGCGCGCTGCCACCGTTTGGTCCGGCGAAGAAACCGTCCAAGGTCACCTGGTAGCTGCCCCCGGATACGGCGTTAACGGTACCTTCGGTGAAGGTCTTGGTGCCATCGGCCAGGAGATCACCCGTCACGGCGTAGGTTGCGGGGCCGTGCTCAACGGTCATGTTGAGCAAACCGGTACCGGGCCCAAAAAACCAGCTCAGCTCCCCGCCGGTTGTACCCGTGCCGATGCTCGAGCCGTCGGTCGCGGTCGAGAACGTGCCGCCGGTGAAGTGATAGGTGGCGCTGCCGCCCGTCGGCAAATCACCCGGATCGGATCCATGGATAAAATGTTCGCTCTGGTAGCCCGTTAGCTTGAACACATCCGTGGAGACCGAGGCCGAGTCGAAGAAGGCGTCTATCTCTAGGACATAGCCGTTGGACCAGCGGCCCTTCATCAGGAGGCCATCGGTGGTCAGACCGAAGTCACCGTCCGGGGCGACCGAAGCGGGCATCGAGCGCAGGTGCTCCAGGTCATGTTCGTCGACCGCATCGAGGATCTGATTGCCGATACTCCGGACCTCAGGGTCGGGGAAAGCATTCAAGGCCGAGCGCAGTGTGTCGAAGTCGATTGTGATGATCGAGACGTCTTCCTCCGCGACTTCGCCATCGACCGTGATGAATGCAAGCGGTTTGCCGCCTTGTAGCACCACGGAGAGGCCGTCACTAGCTTCCGTATCCCCGGGCGAACCCTGGAAAGCGCTGGCGCCAATCTGGTCCAGCAAGACTATCGTCTGGTCGACCTGCTCACCCTGCTCGTATCTCGGCTCATCAAACTGGTAGTCGCCAACGTCCTCGCGCTGGGCGACGCCGCCCTGTATCTGCCGGCAGGTCGTGCCGTCGCAGACGTAGGCGTCCCCCGAGGCGACGGGTCCTGAAAAGTTGCCGGAGTCCAGATCCCAGGTACCGCCATAGCCCTGCAGCCCGGTGCCCCGCGGCAGATCGCCACAGTCGCTGTCGCAATGGCTGACCTTGCCGCTGGTGCCGCGGATACCGATGGTGGCGACCTTGGTCTTGATGCGGAAGCTCTTGCGGTTGCTCTTGCCGATGACCCCGGTGACGAGCCTGATGCTGCCCTTGATGAGGCTCAAAAAACTGCGCTCCTTGCCGTCGGCCTTACCGCTGAAGTTGTAGTCGTCGATGCGGTATTGGGTATTCGGCTGCAAGGAGGCGAAGCCGCCGTCGGTAAACCGGATCTGGGCGCGCCCGCGCACCGTCGCCACCGTCTCACCGGGGAAGACCTTATCGCCCTTGCGCAAGCGGCGGTCTTTGCCCGAGTCGTCAGTGGCCTGGACCTGACCAAAGGCGTAGACCATCTTGGCTGCGTGCGCCGCGGCGTGGGTGTGTGGGCTGGCCATGGCCAGCCCATAGGTAACCAGGGCAATAAACGTGAAGCGAAGATTTTTCATGGGGATTAGTCCTTACGATCAGAAATCATTGCGTACCGTGAGCATGAATTCAACACGGTCGTAGTCGTTGGTGATGATGTTCGAATCGTTGTTGGTGTAGCGGATCGTCGGCGACAAACTCCAGTTGCGGTCGAACTGATAGCGATAGCCGGTATTGACGTCGAAGTAGTCGTCGTTGCGCTTTTTTAGAAAAGTCGGGTCGGTGTCGTCATAGTCACTGCCCTCATAGGTGAAGGCGCCGAATAATGTGCTCTTGGGATAGGGCGTTATTTGACCGCCAATGCGCACGCCGTAGAAATCGTTGGAGAAATGTTTGCCGCGCGACTCGCTTGTTTCGTCCTCAACCCCGCCGAAGGCACTGATAAACATCACCGGATCATAGGCTGTATTGAGGAAGGCATGGCCCCAACCGGCGCCGCCGGTATAACGGTTGACGTCGCGTACACGCTGCTCGGGATAGCGCACCATCGAGGCCTGGACGAAGAGAGTGAACTGGTTGGCCTGATCCATCGTGTACTGCCATTGACCGCTCGTACCGAAGACCTCACGGTCGCTGCGCGCCGGGCCCGAGCCCTCGATCCTCACCGTGGTGCCGTCGAGCGAGACGCGGAACTGGTTTTTCGGATCGCGCCGCCAGTTGATCCCGAGCTGACCGTTGGCCAGCAGCGAGGAGAAATCGGCCTCGTCCACCGCGAGGCGATGATCGATGTCGCCGTTGATGAACAGGCTCAAACCGCGCTCGTAGTCGATCGGCGAGGTGATCCTGACCCCGGCGCCGATGTCCCAAATGGGACTGTTCTCGTCACGCGAGCCATCGTCGAGGGGGACAGATGCACCGCCGAATGCTGGAATCGCAATGCTGCTCTCATCGGTGGCGCTGTTGACGTTGCTGTCGTAGCCGAGCCCCATCTTGACATAAGGACGGTAGCGCGTGCGCGATGCATCGTGGTATTGGTCGATGGTGGAGATGTAGCGGTTGATCGTCCGTTGAACCTCATCAGGAAGGTCCATCTCTTGGACCTTGTCGAACTCGCCCTTGGCGTCATCGGTATCGCCGAGCACGAGATAGGCGCGCGCGAGTTCGGCGCGCGCCGGCCCACTGTCCGGTGCCGCATCGACGGCGCGCTCTAAGGCGAATACGGCCTCGAGCGCATGTCCGGAATCGAGTGCCGCGAGACCGAGGAGATAATCGAACGCGGGATCGCCGGCGCGCGCCTCCTCCATCGGTTTGAGCAGTTCATAGGCGGCCTGCGCCTGGCCTTGCTCCATGAGCGTCTCGGCTTGGCTCACCGCTTCATCGGCGGCCACGCCGATAGGGCATGCGGTTAGTAAAAGCAAGCAGGAGATGATCCAAAAGTTTGTCGTTTTCGGCACGGCTGTCCCCTTGGCAAATTACCGTTATTTCTATGGTTGGAAACTACCACAATAGTGTGGCATAAAGGGTATGTTTTTCCAAGCAAAAATCTCGATAATAGTATTTGAAGCGTGAAGTGTTGTAATTTGTCAACAACCGTGCGGTAGTGAACTGGGGCTCTTAGGGCGGATCTTCGCGACGGTAGCTGCCCTCGATGGTATTCGATTGCGAGGTGCGTACGTGGAGGTTGGTTTGGGCGCGGTCGATGAAGTGCTTGAGCAGGGCCTGGGCCATGCGCCGGCGGATCCCGGGTACCAGGGCGATGAAGCCAATGGCGTCGGTGAAAAACCCCGGGGTCAAGAGCAGAACTCCGCTGATGAGCAACATCAAGCCTTCCACCAGTTCGACCGCCGGCAGTTCGCCCTTATCGGCGGCCCGTTGTACACGGCGCAGCGTCTGCAGGCCCTGCAGGCGCAACAGCCAGGCGCCGACCACCGCGGTCAGTACGACGACCAATACGGTAGTGCCCGCGCCAATTATCTTTCCTATCGAGATCAGCAGATAGATCTCGAGCAGGGGAACGGTGAGCAGCAGCAACAGCAGAACGGCAAATGGAGAGATGCGTGGGCCAGCCATGACTTACTATATGGGAGGTGGTTCCCGGATTACAATGGCCGCGGCCAATAGCCCGACTGACATGAGTCCTTATCATTCAACAGACAAACTGGTGGTCCTTTGCACCTGCCCCGACGAAGACACGGCCGCCGTCATGGCCCGGGAGCTCGTCCGGAAACATCTCGCGGCGTGTGTCAACGTGCAGGGCCGGATCCGGTCTATCTACCGATGGAACAACGAGGTGACCGAGGATACTGAAGCATTAATGGTGATCAAGACCACGACTTCGCGTTACCGGGAACTGGAACGGGTGATCGTCGAACTGCATCCGTATGAACTCCCGGAGATCATCGCGGTCCCTATCGAACAAGGTTTTGAGCGATATCTGGCATGGATCCAAGACAGTACTTCGTAGCAGCCTGCTTCGCGCTGTCGCTCTGCGCCGCACCAACCGCGCATGCGGGCTTGTTCGATGCACTCGATAAGCTCGGCGGCGGCGAACATGAATTTTTGGACCCACAACAGGCTTTTCGTTTCACCCACGACATCGAGCCGGATGGCGCCGTCAGGCTCAGTTGGGAGATCGAACCGGGTTATTACCTTTACCGTGATAAAGTCGCCGCCAGCTCGGTGGTTCCCGGGGTGGAGGTGCGGATGCTGGAACGGCCGCGGGGCATCATAAAGGATGACCCACAGTTCGGCCCCGTCGCCATCTACAAACACAGCGCCACGGTGCGCGCGCCGATCACGCTCTTGGCGGATGCACCATCGACGGCGACGCTGCAGGTCACCTATCAGGGCTGCGCCGAAGACGGGATCTGTTATCCGCCGATCAAGAAGAACATCGACCTCCTCGTCGATGCCCTGATTGCGCCGGCCGCGGCGCAGGCACCGCTCGACCCCGCGGTTGGCGTGCCGGGGCTGTCGGCGGACGACATCGCAGCTCATTTGGCGGCGCGTTCTGCCATCGCCGTCGCCGGCACCTTTTATATCTTTGGTCTGCTGCTCGCCTTCACGCCATGCGTGTTCCCGATGGTCCCGATCCTGTCCGGGATCATTGTCGGCCAAGGTCAAACCATGTCGGTCAAACGCGGACTGTCCCTGTCCGCGGTCTACGTCTTGGCCGTCGCCGTGACTTATGCGCTGGTCGGGCTCGCCGCGGGCCTCTTTGGCCACAACCTGCAGGCCACATTTCAACAACCCAGTGTGCTTATCGCTTTCAGTCTCCTATTCGTCGTGCTTGCCCTGTCGATGTTCGGATTCTACGAACTGCGATTGCCGGTGAGCGTGCAGCAGCGCATTGACCGGTTCGGCCGTACGCAACGCGGCGGTAACGTCGCCGGGGTCGCGGCGATGGGCGTGTTATCAGCGATCATCGTCGGGCCCTGCGTCGCGCCGCCGCTCGCGGGTGCGTTGATCTATCTCGGACATCAGGGCAGTCCGATCATTGGCGGCACGGCATTGTTTGCGCTGGGGCTCGGGATGGGGTCACCACTGCTCCTGATCGGCGCCTCGGCGGGCAAATTGCTGCCGCGTGCGGGCGCCTGGATGGATGTTATCAATCGGGTGTTCGGCGTGATGCTGCTTGCCGTCGCCATCTGGTTTCTCGAGCGCATCCTGCCCGCCCCGTTGGTCTTGGCTCTGTGGGCCTTATTGATCATGGTATCGGCTATCTACATGGGTGCGCTCGATCGGATCGTACAGCCACAGGCAGGCTGGCGGCGCCTCTTCAAGGGTGTCGGCCTTGCCATGCTGTGCTACGGAGCGGTGCTCATC
>DAOWDI010000207.1 GCA_030639105.1 Gammaproteobacteria bacterium
ACTGAAAGAACTTCAGGCAAATAATCCAGAAAACACTATTGATTCCAACGATCTGCCTTTAAACGTTTCGCGCGAGATCCTTCAGCATAACAAGGCGATCGATTCCATCCGTGGTGCATCGACGAAGAAGATCCTCGGCTTGTTCGAGACGCTCGCCAAAGGTGATGACTATGGCGAATTCTGGAAAAACTTCGGCCGTGTACTGAAGGAAGGCGTCGTCGAGGACGCCGCCAATCAGGAGCGGATCGCCAAGCTTCTGCGTTTTGTCAGCACGAGTAGCGACGGCGACGACGCGGTGGTTTCACTCGAGGATTATGTCAGCCGGATGCGTGAAGGGCAGGAGGCCATCTACTTTCTGACCGCGCAATCATTGTCTACGGCAAGACACAGTCCGCATCTGGAGATCTTCCGCGAGAAGGATATCGAGGTACTGCTGCTGTGCGATCCCATCGATGAGTGGTTGAGTTCGCACTTGCCAGAATTCGGCGGAAAACCATTGAAGTCAATCCTCCACGGCGAATTGGACCTGCCCGGTGGCGAGACCGAGAAGGACCCCGTGGCGGCGGACGATGATGCTAAAACTGAAGCAGATGCCGCATTGGTGGTAAAGATCAAGAAGGCGTTGGGCGACGTGGTGAAGGACGTGCGCTCGACAACGCGATTGACGTCATCGCCCGCATGCCTCGTTTCCGATGAGAACGACATGAGCGCGAATTTGGAGCGGATCTTGAAGGCCTCAGGTCAGGAATTGCCGGTGTCCAAGCGTATCCTGGAGGTCAACCCGGAACATCCGCTTATCGGCCGCCTCGACACGGAAACCAATGAGGAGAAGTTGCAAAGCTGGGCGCGGATGCTGTTCGAGCAGGCGCTGCTGGTGGAGGGCGGCCGTCTTGACGATCCGGCGGCGTTCGTGAAGCGCATGAACGAAATGCTGTTGGAGATGAGTGAAGGGTAGCTTTTGAGCACCACGCAAGCGATCACCGCCCGCGAGTTGGTGTTGGATGCCGAGGATCGCTTTGTCGCGGCTGGTCTGGTCTTCGGGCACGGCACCGATAATGCTCGCGATGAGGCCGTGCACCTTGTTTTTCATGTGCTGGAATTTCCTTTCGATGTGAGCGATGCGATGCTCGATCGAGTGGTGAGTGAGGTGCGGCGCACTGCTGTAGAAGCGATAATCGCAGCGCGTATCACTTCGCGCCGGCCGGCTGCCTACCTCACCGGACGCATGTGGTTCGCCGGATATGAATTCCAGGTCGACGAACGTATCCTCATACCGCGATCGCCGATCGCGGAATTGATCATCGCCGCATTCAGTCCCTGGCTCGAAGCCGATGAACTCTTTCGTATCCTGGAAATCGGCACCGGCAGTGGGTGCATTGCAATCGCGACGGCGTTTGCGGCGCCAAATGCGGTGGTCGATGCAACCGACCTATCTGGGGATGCGTTAGCCCTCGCCGCGCTGAACCGGGAGCGCTATCCGGCCGTCTCAAAACGGGTACAACTCTTTGAAGCCGATCTTTTCCCCCCAACCGACGATCGCTACGACCTGATCATCACCAATCCCCCCTATGTCCCGAGCGCGGTTGTCGCCGGACTGCCGCCGGAATATGCACACGAACCGGTCATGGCGTTGGATGCCGGGCCCGACGGTCTGTCAGTAGTGCGCCGGATCCTGGCCCAAGCACCGGATCGTCTGTGCGGTGGAGGCGCGCTCATCGTCGATATCGGCACAATGGCCGCCGCGATTGATGAGGAGTTCCCAGCTGTGAACTTTACGTGGATCGATCTGAACGATGGTGGCGAAGGGATAGGGATCGCGTACAAACGTGATTTTCACGCTTGAGAGGCTGAGCCGCCCCCTGGGGATCACGGTAGCATTCAAACAGCACTCAGGCAGCCACTGTCTTTAGAGGTTTGCGTGTTGGCGGATAACCCGGAAAATCACCGTAAGAGATAATTACGGTACTGGCCCTGCACGATAGAGTACTTGCGCTGAGTGCTTCAGGAATTTGACGGCAGGTTCGCCCTTGGTTGGGTACAATAGTTGTGTACTACAATAGCGCGATGTCAGGAAATACGATCGGAAAATTATTTACGGTGACCACCTGCGGCGAAAGCCATGGTTACGGTTACTTCGGTATCGTTGACGGGTGCCCGCCGGGACTCGCGCTGGATGCGTCCGATCTTCAGCACGACCTCGACCGCCGCAAACCGGGGCAGAGCCGGCACACAACACAGCGGCGCGAAGATGACACTGTAAAAATCGTCTCCGGTATTTTTGAGGGCCATACGACTGGAACACCGATTGGCCTGGTGATCGAAAATACGGATCAGAAATCGAAAGATTACGCGAACATTGCGGACAAATTCAGACCCGGTCATGCTGACTACACCTATGTGCAAAAGTACGGTGTGTATGACTATCGCGGCGGCGGCCGCGCATCGGCCCGTGAAACCTGCATGCGTGTCGCCGCGGCCGGGATCGCCAAGAAATACCTTGCGGAACAATTGGGCGTTTGCATTCGTGGTTATCTGGCGCGGCTGGGGGAGATCGAGATCGGCTTCGAATCATGGGATGCGGTTGATGACAATCCGTTTTTCTGTGCCACGCCCGCGCGCGTGCATGAACTCGAGGCGTATATGGATGCGCTGCGCAAATCCGGAGATTCGATCGGTGCGCGGGTCAACATTGTCGCGAGCGGGGTCGCGCCCGGACTCGGTGAGCCGATCTTCGATCGCCTCGATGCCGATATCGCAAAAGCGATGATGGGCATCAATGCCGTGAAGGGCGTCGAAATAGGCGATGGGTTTGGCGTTATAGCGCAAAAGGGTAGTGAGCACCGCGATGAACTCACCCCCGCGGGGTTCATCGGCAATTCCGCCGGCGGTATCCTCGGTGGTATCAGCAGCGGACAGGATATTGTCGTCGGTATCGCGCTCAAGCCGACTTCCAGCATTCGGCTCACAAGCAATACTATCGACGTACACGGTGAGTCCACTGATATCTCGATGCGCGGCCGCCACGATCCGTGTGTTGGTATTCGCGCGACACCCATCGCCGAGGCTATGCTTGCCCTCGTGTTGATGGAACATGCTTTGCGTCAGCGCGGCCAGAATGGCGCGGTCATCGTTGCTACACCCCGGATCCCTTCATCGGCCTGATTTCCCATCAGATCGGTTCGCCTTCACTGGTCCCTTGAGTCGCATGAAAAAATTCCTCCCTCGGCCACGCAGTCGGTATTCCTGTCGGTCAGAGGATCCCCGTACCGTCCCACTGACTCTGACCGCGCGATGGCCGTACCAAGGGGTGAGAAAAATGGGGTTGGCGTGTTGAATTCACCTAATGGTAAACATGCGGCTGGTTGTGCGCGGTCATTGCGCGGTGATGTCGAAGGCGCTTACGAGAAGATTGTCGCGGTAATAAGCAAAGCGCGTGAATCGAGCGGTCCGCTCAATATCGTTGGCGGTGGGACAAAGGCATTTTACGGCCGGCCGGCAGTGGGTGTCCCGCTTGAGACCGGCGGCTATAGCGGTATAGCCGAATATGAGCCGGCTGAGTTGGTGATCACGGTACGCGCGGGAACCTCCCTGCAATCGGTCGAGCAGACCCTTGCGGCGGAAAATCAGATGCTTGCGTTCGAACCGCCAAGCTTCGGCGCCGAATGTACTATCGGCGGTATGGTCGCGGCCGGTCTGTCGGGACCGCGGCGGCCGTATGGAGGCGCGGTCCGTGATGCCATGCTTGGTGTCACCATCATGACCGGCAGCGCCGAGCCTTTGAACTTCGGCGGGCAAGTCATGAAAAACGTGGCCGGCTACGATGTATCACGACTGATGACCGGCGCCATGGGTACGCTCGGATTGCTGCTGGCGGTCTCTTTACGGGTCGCACCTAGGCCGCAGTCGGAAAGCACACTGGTATGGGCAGGGACCGCGGGTGTTCGCGAACGCATGATCGATATTGCACGAAGACCCTGGCCGGTGAGTGCAATGTCGTTCGACGGTGAGTTTCTGCGGGTGCGCCTGTCCGGTCACACCGGTGCGGTGCGCGAAGCCCAGCTTGCGCTAGCACCGGATACGACGGTGTCAAACACCTACTGGAGAGAACTCAAAGATCAGACCTTACCGTTCTTTCAGTCCAATGAGCCCTTGTGGCGATTGGTGGTACTCCCGGCCGCCACTCCTCTGCAATTGGAAGGTGATTGGCTGTGGGACTGGGGTGGCGCCTGCCGGTGGCTGAAAAGCGGGGAGCCGGCAGCGCGAATTCGCACGGCGGCGCAGGCCGCCGGTGGGCACGCGACGCTGTTTCGAGCGGATGGTGATGACGCGCCATTTACCGAGCTCGATCGTGTCAAGCTGCGTGTGCATCGCCGTCTAAAAAAAGCCTTGGATCCGCAGGGTATCTTCAACCCGGGCCGTCTCTACACCGATCTCTAGAGACATGCGGGCGAGATTTTCCACCGAGGTGATGGATTCGCGAAACGGCGCCGAAATGGCATCGATACTGCGCGCTTGTGTGCATTGCGGATTTTGTAACGCGACCTGCCCAACCTATCGGCTGAAAAGTGATGAACTCGATGGGCCGCGTGGCCGGATCTATTTGATTAAATCGATGCTCGAAGACGAAGCGATCAGTACATCGAGCCAAATGCATCTCGATCGTTGCCTGATCTGCCGTGCCTGTGAAACAACCTGTCCCTCCGGTGTGCGTTTCGGCCGCCTGCTTGAACTTGCCCGGCCGCTGGTCGAGGAGCGAGTTGGACGTAGCGGGTGGGAGCGGCTAAAGCGATGGCTGATCCGGTACATCGTTCCTCATCCGCGCCGTTTCTCCGCATTGATGGTAGTGGCGCGAATTTTCAAACCGGTGTGTCCCGCCGTGCTGCGCGAACTCGTTCCCACGGCTGCCACTGGCGATGCGGGACACAAAGCGGTGAGCCATGCGCGCAAAATGGTCTTGCTCGATGGATGCGTCCAGCAGGCCTTGGCGCCGGCCATCAATGCGGCCGCGGGCGAGGTTTTCGATCGCCTTGGTGTGCAACTGCTGTCCTTCCCAAGGTCCGTATGTTGTGGCGCCGTGCCCTATCACCTCGGTGCATTGCACGAGGCACGGCGCTATGCCAGAGCTAACATCGAGGTGTGGTCGGCGGCACTTGATGCCGGTGCCGAAGCCGTTGTGACGACCTCTACCGGTTGTGCCATGATGTTGAAGGAATACGCGGAGCTGCTCGCCGATGATCCGATCTATGCAAAGCGTGCCGCGCGGGTGGCCAATCTTGTAGTTGACCCATGCGAGGTGATCGACGCGGAAGAACTCGGCCGCGTCTATCAGGCCAAATCATCCCCGGCGATAGCCTTTCATGCGCCCTGCACCCTGGAGCATGGTCTGCACGCCGCGGGTCGGACGCAAGCCTGTCTACGTGCGGTGGGTTTCGAATTGACGAGTGTGCCGGATGCGCACTTATGCTGCGGATCGGCAGGGAGCTTTTCCTTGCTCCAGCCACAGCTTGCAACCCAACTGCTCGATCAGACGTTGACCGCGCTGCAGAGCGAAGCGCCGACGGCGATTGCGAGTGCGAATATCGGGTGCATCATGCACCTCAGACGACGCGCGGACCGGCCGGTCATGCATTGGTTGGAGTTGATAAGGCCCCATCGCGTTAGAGCCGATCAGTAGATCTTCAAGATCGCCGCGTCGCCTTCGCCTTCGAGGTAATCGTCGAAGGCGTCACCGGGCGGATCACCGTCGTAGATCTTGTATTCGCGCTGCTGACGGTAGGCCTCGCGTACGAACGTATAGGGATCGAGCGCTGCCTGGTCGAGAATGTTTGTCGCTTCGAGCAAATTAGCCCGGGTGTTGATCCCACCAAAAACGGCAAGCGGAACAGTGATGATAGGGTTCAGATAGGTCAACGGGTTCAGCAGCATGGAAGATGCGAGGTCGGGTGCATCGCGGAACGAATTC
>DAOWDI010000243.1 GCA_030639105.1 Gammaproteobacteria bacterium
CACACTCTGTCCCTACACGAAGCCTTTCGGATCTGTACTTGAAAAATTCCGGTCCCGAGTCCGCGATCGGCATTATTCTTCATTCGATCCTAACGAGTACGGGGATGCCGGAGCTGCCAGTCGCGGCAACCTGGATTGCCAGGCTGATCCGCGATAGTTCCCCGCCGGAGGCGACCTTCTTCAATGATCTCATCGGCAGATCGGGATTCGCCGTTACCAGGAACTCGATATCATCTCGCCCGTGTTGACTCGGTGGCCCATCGCGCTTGGCGACCCGTACGGAGAATTTGCCGTGGGGGATCCCGAGTTCCTCTAAGCGGTGGCTTATTTCGCCGCTCATCTTTTCACCTGCGGCCACCCGGCGCTTGTGCAGGTCTACGGCGGCCGCTTGATAGGTGCTGAATGCGCCGTTTAAAGCCGTGTTCAACTGCTCGAAGAGGTCTTCGCGGCTGCTCAGTTCGTCCAGCTCGAATTTGATTCTATGCAAACGGTTCGGAAGATCCTTTGCCTCGCACCGGTGCTTGCGCGCAACGTCCTGGATCGACTGAAGCTGGTGGTCGATTTCCTGTAGCCGTCTTGGATCGGTGACGATGTTGCCGCGCAGTCGGCCGAGTTCCCGTTCGGCTTCCTCGAGATTGATCACGGCTTGGTCGATCAGATCGACTACCGCCGGCATCTCATCATCGACTTCGCTGAGTTCGCGCAACGCGCCTGCTGCTTTGACTGCGCTCGGTAATGCGGCGCCGTCTGTGTCGAACGCGTGTGCGCCGGCCACATCACAGCCTTCAATAATTCGCTGTGCGTGCGCTATACGACGGTGTTCGGACTCGAGTGCGGATAAGCTCTCAGCGCTAATGTTCAACGCCTCGATCTCTTCGCCCTGGAATGCCAACAGGTCGATCCGGCTCTCCAGGTCGTTTGCCCCATTACTCAGCTCCTCGAGGCGCCGGCCAATCTCACGCCATTCCCGGTAGGCCTTTTCGACCACAGCAACCTCTTCGGTACATTGGGCGAACTCATCCAGCAGTTCGCGCTGCGTCGGTTGTCGAAGCAGCGATTGGTGGGCGTGCTGCCCATGAATGTCAACGAGAAACTCACCGATTTGCTTGAGTAGCTGCACGGGGATCGGTGAGGCGTTACAGAATGCGCGCGATCGCCCGTCAGCACCCATTACCCGGCGCAGTATGCATTGTGAGTCGTCCTCGAGATCGTTAGTCCGGAGAAACGCTTTCAGTGTATCGTTCGCGGCGATGTCGAATGTTGCACAGACTGAAGCGCGATCCGCCGTTGCCCGTACCAAACTGGAATCCGCGCGATCGCCGAGGCTGAGGCCGAGTGCTTCGATGAGAATTGATTTTCCGGCACCTGTTTCACCGGTCAGGATAGTCAGTCCCGCTTCGAATTCCACGTCGAGGTATCGGATCACCGCGAGGTTTTCGATCGTCAAAGCTTTCAGCACGGTGCGCGGCCCCAATGGAGTTTGGCCCGAAGTTTGGCGAAGTGGTCGTGGCCGGCCGGGTGTATCAGATGGACGGTCTGCTGATGCCTAGTGATCCGGATATTATCGCCTGGCAGAACCTGTTGCATGGGGTCGCCGTCGCAAGTCAGCCGCGAGTCCGCGGCATACTCAGCACCGATGTTGACCTCTATAGTGGCCTTGTCGTCGAGAACGATCGGCCGGTTCGTCAGCGAATGGGGACAGATAGGTACGACCACTAGTGCGCGAAGCTGCGGGTGCAGGATGGGTCCGCCGCCGGACAATGAATAGGCCGTCGAACCGGTCGGTGTCGATATGATAATCCCATCTGATCGTTGTGATAGAACGAAACGCCCGTCGACGTAGGTATCAAATGCGATCAAACGGGCGGTATTCCATTTTTGGATGACGACGTCATTGAGCCCGTCGGCGCTGCTGCTGATGTCGCCGCCGCGAATGATCTGCGCCCGCAATACGCAGCGCTCTTCGCTGGTGTAGTTCCCGTCTAGGATGGACGGGAGCCCGTCAGGCACCTCCTCGGGAGTCAGGTCGGTCAAGAAGCCGAGTCGTCCGAGATTGACCCCCATGACCGAGACGTTGCCTGCGAACGCGAGTTTGGCGGCCCGCAACAGAGTGCCGTCGCCGCCGATGGCGATGATGAGGTCACGGCCGGTGGCGACTTCGGACTCTGCAACGACTTTCACCTTGGTATCGTTGGTAACCGCGGCACAGTTCTCGTCGATGACGATATCGCTGTTGCGCGCCTTGAGAACCGCGAGCGTCGCGGCCAGTGCTTCACGCACTTGTGCATCCGCGTGTTTAGCGATTATGCCGATACGTTGGATCATTGGCTAAAGGTCGTTTGGGCTACCCCGGGATTGGTTTGCAACGTTAGCATCTAGGGAAATTGTGAAGCAATCAAAAATTCTGGGATTAGCTGCTCCCGCACTTTGCAACTCCGCGGGGAGGATGCTAGATTTTATTGGCCTTTGTAGCATACGGGTTAATCGCCATCATATGGGTGATCTGGAACCAGAAATTGAACTCAGCGAGCGCGCTCAATACTTGTTTAAGTGCCTGGTAGAGCGGTATATTGCCGATGGCCAGCCGGTCGGATCGCGTACTCTTGCGCGAGATGCGAAACTGGAGCTCAGCCCCGCGACCATCCGCAACGTCATGTCCGATCTGGAAGACTGCGGTTTAATCAGTTCGCCCCACACCTCGGCGGGCCGCATGCCGACCGTCAAAGGCTATCGACGCTTTGTCGACTGTATGGTGACATTTAAACAACCGCAGCCCGATGAGATTTTACTTTTATCCGATGAGGTTCGCTCCGAGGCCGATGTCCGTGTGCTGATGGAGAAGACCTCATCGTTGTTGTCCGATGTCACCAGGCTCGCCGGGCTGGTCATGATGCCGAAAACCGAATATCAGGCGCTCCGGCAGGTGGAATTTCTGCCACTGAACGACAATTGTGTACTCGTCATACTCGTGATCAACGACCGTGAGGTCCAGAATCGGGTCATCCAGACGGCCAAGCACTACAGTCCATCGGAACTTACCCAGGCGGCAAATTATCTGAATAGCGCGTTTGCGGGAAAGAACATCAATGCCGTAAAAAAGGACCTGTTACGGGAGATGAGTGCGACGCGGGAGGAAATGAACCGCATGATGCAGGCCGTTGTGGAAATGACGCAGAAAGTCTTCGTCGAAAAGGAGACTGTAAACGACTACGTTCTCGCCGGCCAGACCAATCTGATGGACGTCAACGAACTCTCGGATATCGACAAGCTCCGCAATCTGTTCGATGCTTTCAACCAGAAACGGGACATCCTGCATCTGCTCGATCAAGCCCTTAGCGCGAGCGGCGTGCAGATATTTATCGGGGAAGAATCCGGTTATGAGGTGCTTGATGAATACAGCGTCGTCACCTCGCCGTATGGCGAAGGTGAGACCCTGGGTGTACTTGCCGTTATCGGGCCGACAAGAATGGCCTACGAGCGGGTGATCCCGATCGTCGATATCACCGCGAAAATGCTCAGTTCGGCCTTGAATTCCATGCAATAGACCCCATCTCACCCGCAAGGGCTGTTACATAACGAGTTGAATGACGTACGGTGGGATCTGCGGCCGAGTCGCTCGGGTTCGTCTGAAAGTAGGGGTATCAAGCGTGAGCAATAACGAGAAAATGTCCGCCGAATCGAATGAAATGCCGGGCGACAGCTCGAGCGCCTGTGAGGGAGCGGACAAAAAAGTGGCGCTATTAGAAGAAGAAGAAATTTCTGAGGCGGAGGCGCTCAAAGTAAAGCTCGAACAGGCGCTTAGCGATGCAAAAGCAGCTCGCGAGGACATGCTGCGCGCACGCGCCGAGGCCGACAATATACGCAAGCGCGCGGCGCGGGATGTCGCTAACGCGCATAAGTTCGGTTTGGAGCGGTTTATCACCGAGCTGTTACCGGTGAAAGACAGCATGGACTTGGGCTTTGAGGCGCTCGATACGGCGAGCGATGTCGATGCCATCCGCGAGGGTATGGCCTTGACGCGCAAGATATTCGACGATGCGCTTGAGAAAAGCGGCGTGAAGCCTATCGATCCCACCGGTAAAGTATTCGACCCCGAATTTCATCAGGCCATGACGATGGAGCCGTCCTGCGAAGTGGCGGGCGGAACGGTGCTGCGGGTCATGCAGATGGGCTACGTACTCAACGATCGCCTGATCCGCCCCGCCATGGTGATCGTCGCCAAGGCCGTTGATGAGGGTGATGCGTGATCGACCGGGTAGATTGAGGGATTGGGCTTGAAAACAAGGCGCCTAAGCCCCAACTAGAGAACCAAAGACGATACTAAAATAACCTAGTTCACAATTTAGGAACTTAGAGAGGCTTGAGATGGGCAAAATTATAGGAATCGATCTCGGTACCACGAATTCGTGCGTTGCCGTTCTCGAAGGTGGGAAACCACGGGTTATTGAGAACGCCGAGGGCGCGCGCACGACGCCGTCCATCGTCGCGTTTTCCAGTGACAAAGAGGTACTCGTCGGACAATCGGCCAAGCGTCAGGCGGTGACGAACCCCGAGAATACACTTTTTGCCGTAAAGCGGCTGATCGGTCGTCGTTTTGAAGACGACGTTGTGAAACGCGACCGCGACATGGTCCCCTACAAACTCGTCGCAGCGGACAACGGTGACGCCTGGGTCGAGGCCAATGGCGAAAAGATGGCGCCGCCCGAGATCTCC
>DAOWDI010000002.1 GCA_030639105.1 Gammaproteobacteria bacterium
ACGACGGCCACGATCAGGATGGGAATAAACCAGTTCGCGAGCTGCCACCAGGCCAACGCGAGCAGAACCGGTGCCAGCATGAGGCGTAGGATGCTGAGGACATTTGGTATCGTCACCGCACAACGTCCCTGCTAACCGCTTCGCGCACCTTCGGTTGTGGCCACACCGTGCCGGCAAACCCTTCGTCCCGCCTTATTCATCGCGACACCTGCGCGTCGACCCGATTGAACCTGACAGTGCAAATTCTATTCGATTTGAATCGATCGAAGATCGGCGGGTCGGTCTTCAGTTCTACGGACGCTTTAGGATGGCCGAGCAAAGTTTGCTTGCAGCGCTTCTCCCACACGGGTATGGCTACGTTCCCGTTCAGTGCCTCCGGCAGTTTCCTTCCGTCTATCACGCGGCGCACCTATTCCTCCGGGAATGGATCGCGGTTATCCGTCGACAATACGGTCATGATTCGGATAAGCGCTGAAGTTCGAATGAGGTCCAGCGCAGCCGCGCCACCTGAATTTCGCATAAGGCGCGGAGCAGGTTCGACGCCACACCAGGATGCTTTTCCTGCAGCCGGTCTAGTCCCTGGCGATCGAGTACTAGCAATTGGGTATCACGCACCGCGATCGCATCGGCGGCCCGCAGTCCCGGCTTGAGTAATGTCAATTCGCCAAAAAACGACCCCGGACCACAGCTTGCCAGTCGTTTGTAATGGTGGGCCGTCGTCGGCAGGCGGATATCGACCTGACCGCGGATGACGATGTATATCTCATCGCCGTGCTCGCCTTTCGCGAACAATGCCTCGTCGTGGCGTAGTGTCCGTTCGTATATCGTTTCACGTAGCGGTCCGATTTCATCTGTCTCGATATAACGGCACAATTCGTTTCGTTCCAGCTCTACCGCATCGCCGATACGGGTCGGCGTACACTTGAGCGACTGCAACAGGGTATCCTCCGCATACTCGAGTGCTTCGTCCTTGCCATTAAACGTCAGCACCCGCGGTGCGGTCCCGGAACCGATCTGCTTCAAGGTATCCTGAATATTCTTGCCGACGCCCATGCGTCGATGAACATTACAGAACAACAACTGCCCACCGTGTGCCTCGAGCCGCGCCGCGATTTGATGCAGAAATCGGATAGCGGTGAAATCAATCTGCGATACGCGCCGCATGTGCAGGATCACCCATTTTGGGTGGTCTAGGTCATCAAGCATCTCCTCGAAGAGGCGATCCGCGGTGGCGAAGAACAGGTTCCCACGCAGCTCAAAGAAAACGATGCGATCGCCGTGATGGTCGAGCAACTGATTTTCGTTTTCGTTACGCCGCCGAATCGATCGAACCTGGCGGCCCGTTGAACGTCGGTGCACAACCGGTGATGTAATCTCGCGGCGGATAAATAGGATAATTGCGATCGTCACGCCAACCCCCACGGCCGCCATGAGGTCGTAGGAGACGGTTATCGCCGCCACAAGCACGGCGATGACAGCATCCATCTGGGTGCGCCGACGTCGGATCCAAAGGAGGATATCTCTGTCGACCATACCAATGGCGACGTAGAGAATGATCCCCGCGAGTACCGAAATCGGCAGCAGTGCGCCGAGTTTGCCGGCGACCGTTACGAGTGCCAGAAAGCTTAACCCCGCCGCCACTGCCGCCCAACGACGGCCACCGGATTTGATGGCGACTACGGTCGCCGCGGTCGTTCCGGCACCCGCCATACCGCCGCATAGGCCCGTTGCGATCTGCCCAACGCCCTGCCCCATCAGTTCGCGCCGCGAGTCGTGGCGCGCACCGCTGGCAACGTCCGCGACCACGGAGGTGAGCAGCGTATCGAGCGAAGCGAGCACGGCCAGCGCCAGCGCCGCCGGTACGATCACTGTCCACGGCATTGCGGCAATGGTGGACGTGGAGACTTCATAGGCGGCGGCTTGAATAGCCGGCAACTCCCCAATCATCCAGGGCCGCGGCAATGGCACGTGTTTGGCCGCAGCCATCGCATGCATGAGGATGGTTCCGACCACGAGGCCCGCCACTGGCCCCGGCAGCCAATCAAGCTTGCGGGCCGCGAACAACGCCGCTGCCATGGTCGCGAATGCGGCGCCTGCCGGTAGCCACCGCCACGCAGCCCACGCGCCGTCGGCGCCATCACCAGCCAATGCGCCGATCTGCGATTCGATCATGAGGATGGCGGATCCCAACATGAACCCGCTAACTACCGGGTAGGGGATGTACTTGATCAAGCGTCCGCCGCCGCTGATGCCGATAAAAAACTGAAACGCGCCGGTCAATATCATAATGAGGGCAAGACCGAAAAGGAGATCAGTGCTTTCGAGTCCTGCTTTCATCAGCGCCACCAACGCCCCGCTCAGCAGCACCAGGGTTGGCCCCGTTGGCGAACTGATCAGTCCGCGGGTCCCGCCGAATACGCCGGCGGCGAGACATAACAGGGCCGTTCCCAGCAAGCCGGCATACGCACCGTTCGCTGGATCGACGCCGGCCGGTGTGA
>DAOWDI010000129.1 GCA_030639105.1 Gammaproteobacteria bacterium
CGGCCGGCGTCGAGCCTCGTTCGGTCATGGGGCGTGCGTTTACTAACAGGTTCCAGTATTCGCGCATCGGGAAAGGCGGGCCGCCGTATCTCCCGGGGTTTGATCGCGAGACACTCGAACAAATGCTGGATGACCTTGCGAATGATTTGAGCGACCCGTCGCTGGAGGAGGTGTTGACAGCGGTATCCGAAGGACGGTCGGGCTGGGTTTACGGGTTCAATTACGTCCGGGAAAACATGATTGAACCTGCCTGCTCGGGATGCTCCAGTCGCGAGATATGGGCGCGCACCGATGACGTACTCAACCGGCTGACGAAGGAAGTCCTAATCAGCGTTCATCCATATTTGCTCAAGGACGCCTGGCTGCGTTTATATCAGTATGCGGGTATCACAGACCTGCCGAAGCATTATGGGACGCTGCCGGCACGCTGGCCTCGTGAGAGCAATGGTCCCTACGGAAAAATGTGGCACCATGTTTCGGACGCAGATGAAAAAACCAGGGATGTACTCTCGGAAATTCATTTTGCGGTCAATGTGCAAAGGCATTACGCCTTTGTTTTTTCGGGGGTGCTGTTATTGGTACTGCTTGCGGTTTCGTGGGGAAAGGCGCCGTTTACCGGTATCGCCGTTGCGTGTGGGATCTATCTGCTCGGGGTCTGTTATGCGCTGCCCATGTCCTACTTGACCGTTTATCTTCCGCGCTACGGATGGTTTGTCGATCTCTTCTGTCTGTTGTCATTGGTGATGGCGGCGGCGGCCTTTATGAATTCCGCGGGAAGTAGATTCGCGTTCAGCGAACGCGTCCAGCCGCTACCCGGGTGAATACCACATCTCGCGATGAAAGCCCTTCGTTGCTCCATGGAAATCGTGAGACCCTGATTTGATCTGTTCCGAGGGTCACGGCGAAAGATCATGTGCGGAATAGCCGGGATCGTATCCTGGGACAAGCCGCCGGACGTCGCTGCGGCGAAGCGCATGGCGGACGCCATCCGGCATCGCGGCCCCGATGCGAATGGCATGTGGTCGCAGGGGCCGGCCGTGCTTGTGCATCGCAGATTGTCGGTCATCGACCTGTCTGCCGATGCCAACCAGCCGATGATCGATCCCGAATCCGGGCTGGTTATCGTTTTCAACGGAGAAATCTACAATTTCCACGCAATCCGGCGCGACCTTGAACAGCGCGGCGTCAACTTTCTGACCGATGGCGATACCGAAGTGCTGCTCAAGTCCTACCGGGAGTGGGGCTCAGGGTGTCTCGATCGGCTCGATGGCATGTTCGCCTTCGCCATCTGGGATCCGGGCCGCCGACGCCTATTCGCGGCCAGGGATCCGTTCGGCGAAAAGCCTTTTTTCTATTGGGTCTCACCTGCCGGGGATTTCGTTTTTGCATCGGAATTGAAATCACTGTTGGAAGTGCCGGAAGTACCCCGCCGCATTGACCCACGGGGACTCGCGCAATTCCTGTCAATCAATTATTTGCTGTCGCCGACGAGCATCCTGGCGGATGTCAAGAAACTCGAGCCGGCTCATTACCTGCGATTCGAGCGTGATGGCGGATGTCGTATACAGCGCTATTGGGACCTCGCGGCGGGTTTTCATGACAAGGCGCGCTATCGCGACTTCGGTGAGGCGGCAGATGCGTTGAGGGAAATCATCGATCGATCGGTGAGCGATCGCATGGTTAGCGATGTGCCGCTGGGTGCGTTCTTGAGCGGCGGGGTGGACAGTTCGTCGATCGTTGCCAGTATGGTGTCCCAAGGTGATCCCGGCAACGTGAAAACGTTCAGCGCCGGATTCAGGGAAAAGACTTACAGCGAATTGCCGCAGGCAAGAGAATCCGCGGGGCACCTCGGCGTTGATCACCATGAAACGATCGTGCATGGCAATATTCAAGACGATTTCGCGAATATGGTCGCCGCGGCCGACGAGCCGTTCGCCGATAGTTCGATGATCCCGATGTATTATCTCGCGGAATTTGCCCGACGCCAGGTGACCGTGGCTTTGTCCGGTGACGGTGCCGACGAGCTTTTTCTCGGCTATGAAACCTTTGTCGCCGATAAGCTCGCACGATGGATCCGGCGCGTGCCTGGGTTTGTTACCGATGCGATGTCCCGGGCCGCATCGGTCCTTGTCCCAACGACGCATGATAAGGTTAGTTTCGACTACAAATTGAAGCACTTCCTCAAAGGGGCCGGCATGCCGGAGGCAAGAGCACACTATGAGTGGCGTCTGATACGCGATGCCGTCGAAATGGAGCAGCTGCTGGAGCCCGCCTGGCATAAAGAACTGACCGGGTATGATCCCTTCGAAGCATTTGCGTCACACGACGCCGAAGTTGCCGGTTGTCATCTGCTCGACCGCGCCAGCTACGTCGATATCAAAACATGGCTCGTCGACGACATTCTCGTCAAAGTCGATCGGTCGACGATGGCCCACTCGTTGGAGGCGCGCGTGCCGTTTCTCAATCGTACCATCGCGGAGTTTGCAGCAGGTTTGCCCGTAGCGTATAAACTCAAAGGCTTCGACAAGAAGCGCATACTTAAAACCAGCCAGGCAGATCGGTTGCCTCTCCACGTGTTGCAGCGAAAGAAAGCAGGATTCAATGCGCCGGTTTCCCATTGGTTGGTCAAAGAATTGCGCGGGGAAATCGAACATATCATCGACAACGGAAGCGGAATATTCCGCAGCGAGGCGGTCCGGAGTCTGCTGCAACGCCACGTAGCGAAGGCAGAGGACGGCGGGCTGAAACTCTTCGGTATTTTGAACTTCGAATTATGGCACGCGAATCTGTAGAAAACGCGATGGAAAACGAATGGCATGCGCAATGGTCGATGTACAGCGACTCGGAGCGGTTCCTGTTCGACGAATGGATCGCGCCCGCGACCCTGGAGGACTTCCGCGATAAGGACGTCCTTGAGTGCGGCTGCGGCGGCGGTCAGCATACCGACACCGTCGCTCAAGTTGCCCGGAACATCGTTGCCGTCGACCTGAATACCATCGATCTCGCGCGGCAGCGCAATGCCCGGCATGACAACGTTACGTTCGTGGAATCGGATTTGACGACGATGGATCTGGGGCGCGAATTCGACGTTGTCTTCTGCATCGGGGTGATCCATCACACCGGCGATCCGGACGCGACGTTCGAGCGACTATTCAAGCACTGCAAGCCGGGCGGGCGCGTCATCGTTTGGACCTACAGCGCAGAGGGTAATGCGCTCGTACGTTACGGGGTTGAGCCGTTGCGCAAGGCGGTACTGCGTTTTCTCCCGCGCCGGGCACTGCATTATTGGTCGTGGCTGCTCACCGCCTCGCTCTACCCGATCGTGCATACCGTGTATCGCATTCCGGCGTTGTCATTTCTGCCGTATTACGAGTATTTTCAAAACTTCCGTCGGCTGTCTTTCGGACGGAATTTGTTGAATGTGTTCGATAAATTGAACGCGCCGTCGACGATTTTCACCACCGCCGCGAAATGCCGCGAATGGATGGGCACAGATCGGTTCGAAGCGGATACGATTTCGATCAAGCCGTATAAAGGCGTGAGTTACAGTCTGGTCGGCGTTAGACGCGGATGACCGGAGAGGAAAGGGCCTTGCAGGGCGAAAGGGAGGTGGCTTCAGCAACGTTATCCTCTTCCATGGGCGATGCGTCGAACTACACGCGCTGGATCATGGATTGGTTTCGACCATATATGGGTGAGCGTCTCGTCGAAATTGGCCTTGGCTGCGGCAACTATTCCGAGTTTTTCCCTCCGCTCAGCGACTATCTCGGTCTAGATATCGACCCTGATATCATCGGCGGTCTGCGTGCCGCGCAACCGGAAAGAGATTACGTCTGTATGGATCTCGCTGATCCAACGTTCGTGACGGCAGTCGGCCGCAAGCGGTTCGATACGGCGATCTGCGTCAACGTGCTCGAACACATAAGCGATCACCGCGTCGCTCTCGAAAACCTGAGAGACGTCGTCGCTCCCGACGGCCATCTGTTACTATTCGTGCCGGCGTTCAGTTGGCTGTATACGGATCTCGACAAACTAGCCGGTCACGTGCGCCGCTATACGATAGCCGAAGTCCGCGCGCTCATTGAATCGGTGGGCGTCGAAGTCGTTCGGCTCGAATATTTCAATCCCGTGGGCGCTGTCGGTTGGTGGGTACAGAAATGCGTAGCTCACCAGGACCTCGAGGCCGGCAAGGTGACGTCGCAGGTCCGGGTTTTCGACAAATACGTGCTGCCCGCTTCGCGGGTCGCGAATGTGCTGACGAAATCATTTTTCGGGCAGTCCATTATAGGCGTTGCGCGTATAGCGCGCCGTTGAATCGTGCCTGATTGGGATAGCCCTCGCGGTAAGTCAGGCGCGACGGAACGCGAGTTCGTTGCTTCAAGTCCCCTTTTTTAACCAAACGTTGTAGCAGCAACTTGCAAATGACATGTGTGGCCTAACCGGATTTATTGCACAGAGATCACACGCCAACGAGAATGAGTTGGACGCTGCGCTCATGGCGATGCTCGAGCCGATCA
>DAOWDI010000181.1 GCA_030639105.1 Gammaproteobacteria bacterium
CAGGCCCTCGCGCGCCCGGCGCTCCCTCTCGTCGTAGCCCCCGTTCGATGGCGCAGGCTCGCCGCCGGTATCGAAGTCTCCCTGAGCATCGGCGCGGGATTGCAGTTTCATTGCCGAGGTTGCCGCTAGCGTAGCGGCATCCGCCACGACCGTTGCTTCGGCAAGATCTGGATCGGCGAAAACGGTGTGGAAGCCATCGTCCATGTCGGGTTGCGAAAATTCAAATTCGTACTTATGAAATTTGATCAGGTCGCCGTGCTTCAACTGCTGCTCGCCGCTGATCCGTTCCCCGTTGACGAACGTGCCGTTGACACTGCCTTGGTCGACAATCCAGAAAGAATAGTCTTTGTACTTGATGATGGCATGGCGCCGCCCGACCGTGCCTTTATTCACGACCAGGTAATCCAGGTGCTGCGTATCGGTACCCGCAATGCGTCCAACCATCACTGGTTTTTCTCCGAGCTGGATCGCCCGGTCGTCGGTGTAAGCGTTGACATCGTTGATGAAGGCTTGGGGCATCGCAGGCTCTTCCCCGGCGCCAGCGGATGCCTTAGCGGACGGTGGCGCAGCTTTGTGTCGTCGCATCAAGAGCCACACGACTAACCCGACCAGCACGAGTAGAAACAGCGCCGCGGCGGCGAGAATGACGAAACCCATCCGGCTTTCTTCCGGTGTCAGCTCCTCGTCAGGATAGGTGATAATCACGCCGCCAGGTTCGATCGCTTCCAGTGGAATGTCGGTTTGCGGCCCCACGAGTTCGAGTACAAGTTGTTCTAAGGGAACACCAGTCTGTTCCGAGATCTCCTCGAGTTCCTGGCGTTCATCCGGCGTCAAGGTGGCCAACAAGTCCTCCGCCGATGCCCGATCGGCTAAGGGCTCGACCTTTACGGTCTCATCGGGCAATGGGGTGACGACTGGCGGCGTTTCGCTCACTGTCGGCATAACCGCCGGTACCGTTGGCGGCGGCGGTTCATTTAGCTTATCGAGCACAGCCTCGAATACATTCCCGAGATCGGCCGATGTCAGTGCACGAAAGTATTCACCCGCCGTCTTCTTTGCGAGTGACTGGATCAGGAAAAAGTCCGCATGCTCGGTAAACGCAATGGCGAAGACTTTAATCGCGTTATCCGCGGCCTCGACCGCGAGTTCTTCGCGCAACCATTTCGTCTTCTCGACGTCGGCTTCGGGATTACCCGTATCGACGATGCCGTCGGTCATGAAGACCATATACTTATTGGCGCCTTCGCGGCCGTTAGCCTTTAATTCATAGATCGCGCGTTCCACGGCCGCGGGACTGTCGGTCAGTTGTCCGCGGTAGTTGATGTCGTCGAGACTCTTGATGAGAATGGCCTTGCTGTCGTCATCGATCGCGGTCAGCGGGACCGCAAGCCTCACTCCCTGGTCGAATATGAGAACACCGGCGCGCGAATCCGCATCGAGTTTATCGATGAAATACTCGAGTGCGCCGCGCGCGAGGAATTGCGGATCGTTCTTATACATGCTGCCCGAATTGTCGAGGACCAGCATAAGGTCTTTTGGGGCCGCGGCCTCGACCGCCGCGGCCAATAACAACAGTAGCAGCACGCTGATGCCGGCACCGAGGGATCTGGCTGACAGGTTTTTCATCGATCTATTGGTCTCCATGCTCCCAACGCATCAGTATTCGAGCTTTTCTACGCCCGTAGCACCGGGTCGCTCGGGATCGGCGCACCATTCGCTCCACGAGCCGCAATAAAGACGAGGCTCGCCCAGGCCTGCGTGCACCTGTGCCAGGATATTATGACAGGCCGAAACACCGGAGCCGCAGTAGTGCACCGTTTCGGTGTCGGGTAGTGTACCTAAACTTGCCCCGAATGCTTGTTTCAGCGCGCCCGGGCGTAGGAAAAAGCCCTCGCAGTCGAGGTTATCCTTAAAAAAGTGATTCCTCGCGCCGGGGATGTGGCCGGGACGGGGATCGAGGGGCTCGATCTCCCCGCGATAGCGTTGTGGGTCGCGGGCGTCGACCAGCACTACTGTCTTCTCGATTTCGTCGATCGTGGCCAGGCGGCCACGCCGCGCATCGCCGTGAAATTCAGCCGGCACCGCATCGCCTTCGCCCGCTTCGGCCGGCAAGCCCGCCGACAACCAGGCGTTCCACCCGCCGTCGAGCACTGCTGCCGCATCATGGCCGAGATAGCGCAACATCCACCAGGTGCGAGCGGCGATCATGCCACCGGCATCGTCATAGACGATGACCTGATCCGCGGGCGCGACACCAAGCCGCCCGAAGGTTTTGATCATACGCTCCGGCGGCGGCAAGGGGTGGCGCCCCCTATCGGTGGTGGGCGGACCACTCAAGTCTCGGTCCAAATCGGCATAAACCGCGTTTGGGATGTGTCCCGCAAGGTAGGCGCTACGCCCGGCCGATGGGTCGCCAAGATCGAAACGGGAATCAATAACGCGAACGTTCCCAGTGTTGAGCATCCCGTGAAGTTCGGCGGCGGCGATCAGAGTTGAATGCATGGTGTCATGATCCTATGTCTAAAGGCACCTCTATCAATCGGCCTTATTCTAACGTATCGATCACGGTCGTAATACGGTTTCCCCCGGCCATCGCCGGACTACTTTCGTATAGTATCGTCCAATGCCACACCATAACGGCAGAACTGATTTGAGGTACGTCCGCCGCGTGCTCGCCGTGACCATTCTGGCAGGCATCCTCTGCGGCTGCGGTACCGTTGGCTATTATCGTCAGGCGCTAAGTGGCCATTTGGATCTAATGCACAGGCGGATCCCGATCGATGTACTCATCGAGTCGCCCG
>DAOWDI010000159.1 GCA_030639105.1 Gammaproteobacteria bacterium
AAAAAGACGGCGTCTTCATGGCAAGTCAAACTATCCGGCCCATCGGCGCTCGGCGGCATTACGATCCCCCGGGCAGCATCCGAGGCGCCACTGGTGCTCGATTTCGAACACCTGCTGCTCGAAAAAGTAGACGCTAGCAAGGACTCTAAGCCGGCGGACCCTCGGGCGCTGCCACCCATCGTTTTTACTTGCAAGTCACTACAATTCGGCAATATTGATCTTGGTGCGGCGGAATTGATAACGACACGGGTCGAAAACGGCTTGAAGCTGGAAAAGCTCGAATTCTCGCAATCGAATTTCAGCCTGCAGGGCAGCGGAGACTGGTTATTGGAAGAGGACGTACATCGGTCGCGGGTCAATCTCGCCATACAGGGCAAAACCTTGAGCGGGTTGCTCA
The DNA here is from genome assembly GCA_030639105.1 of Gammaproteobacteria bacterium. Taxonomy (GTDB): domain Bacteria; phylum Pseudomonadota; class Gammaproteobacteria; genus UBA11873. The sequence continues at coordinate 398 of DAOWDI010000159.1, forward strand.
AAAGCTTCGATTATGAAGTTGCGAACATTGATGGCGGCGCTACCGCTATCGAGATCGAGGCACTCTGGCGCGGAATGCCGGCTGATTTCGCACTCGAAAAGCTGCGCGGAAGCTTCGACCTGCATGTCGATAAAGGACGCTTTCTGGATATAGATCCCGGCGGCGGCCGACTGTTCGGATTGCTCAGTCTGCAAACATTGCCGCGGCGCTTGTCGCTCGATTTCAACGATCTGTTCATGAAGGGTTTCACCTTCGACAGAATCGAGGGATCATTTGAGCTGGATCGTGGAAACGCCTATACGAACAGCCTGTTGATGAAAGGGCCTTCCGCACGCATCGAACTATCAGGTCGAACGGGCCTTGCCGATCAAGACTACGACCAACGCGTGATCGTCACGCCGGCGTTGTCGAACACGATCCCCGTTGCCAGTGCGCTGCTCGGTCCCGCGGGCATCGGCGTCGGTGCGGTTATCTATCTTGGACAGAAGATGTTCAAATCGATCCCCGAGCAGGTCGACAAATTCTTACGCCGCGAATATTCGATTACAGGCCCCTGGGCGCACCCTGTAATAGAGCGGATCTGATCCATGATTTCGCCGTTTGAGTTGACCACTAGAGCCCTCACGAAATGCGTGCACCCAAGCGACCCGCATGTCGTCGTCGCAATGTCGGGAGGCGTCGATTCTTCGGTCGCCGCACTGCTACTCAAGCGTGCGGGCCATCACGTTTCCGGGATATTCATGAAAAATTGGAACGAGCCGAACGAGGACGGACGTTGTGCCTGGGAAGATGATGCCGGCGACGTGCTATCCGTTGGCGAAAGCCTGGGCATCCCCGTCAACACGGTGGACCTATCCCAAGCCTATTGGAGCGGGGTGTTCGAGGAATTTATCGATGAGTACCGCCGGGGCAGAACGCCTAATCCGGATGTCCTATGCAATCGCGAGATCAAATTCAAGGCCTTCCTGCAGCATGCGCAAGCCGTCGGCGCGGACATGATCGCGACAGGACATTATACGAGGGTCCACTCGACAGGCGGTGGTTGCGAATTACTCAAAGGCGCCGATCCCCAAAAGGACCAAAGCTATTTTTTATACGCAATCAACCAGGAGGCACTCGCACGAACCATCTTTCCCATTGGCGGCCTGAATAAGCATGAGGTCCGCGGGATCGCCGCGGATGCGGGCTTGGCCACGCATGCCAAGAAGGACAGCACCGGCATCTGCTTCATCGGCGAACACCGCTTCCGAAACTTCATGAGTAATTACCTGCAGGCCCAACCGGGCGACATCCGCAGTGCCGACGGCGACATTCTCGGACATCATGAAGGTGCGGTATACTACACCCTGGGACAACGCGAAGGACTGGGGATCGGCGGTGTGCGCGGCGCTGCAGACGGCCCGTGGTTCGTTGTTGGTAAAGACATCGAGAACAACGAGCTGATTGCCGCACAGGGCCACGACCACCCCCTGTTGATGAGTACGCGCCTGGTCGCCGACTCGATAAGCTGGGTTTCCGGCGCACCGCCGACGGTACCATTGAGATGTACCGCTAAGACCCGCTACCGTCAGCCCGATCAGGCTTGCACGATTGTCCACCTCGACGGTGATTCACTCGAAGCAGAATTCGTCCAGCCACAGCGCGCGATTACCCCGGGTCAATCGGTTGTATTTTACGATGGCGATCGCTGTCTCGGCGGCGGGATTATCGATAGCGCATCCTAAATTTTAGCGGCCTTCAAATTTGCTCTACAACACCGCACCCGAATTGCCGATAATAGGCGGCTAAACTAGCCCCTGTCATGGAGTCATAATGAAGAACAGCTTTGATACACGCGCAAGCATGAGCATAGGGAACACTACCTATGAGATTTTCAGCGTCCAAAAGCTCGCGGACCGCTTTCCCATCGAGCACCTGCCCTACGCCCAGAAGATCCTACTCGAAAATCTGCTGCGCCACGAAGACGGGATCAACGTAACCCGCGAGGATATCGAAGCGCTTGCCAACTGGGACGCCACGGCTCAACCATCACAGGAAATCGCCTTCACTCCGGCGCGTGTATTGATGCAGGACTTTACCGGCGTGCCGGCCATCGTCGACCTTGCCGCCATGCGCGATGCCATGTGTGCGCTGGGGGGCGATCCGAACAAGATCAATCCGCTGTCACCCGCGGAGTTGGTGATCGACCATTCGGTTCAGGTTGATGTCTTCGGCAGCCCCACCGCGGCCGCGGATAACGCTAAGCTAGAGTTTGAACGCAATCAGGAACGCTACAGTTTTCTGCGCTGGGGGCAGCAGGCATTTTCGAACTTCCAGGTCGTACCGCCGGATACCGGGATCGTTCATCAGGTCAACCTGGAATATCTCGCCCGGACCGTGTTGTCGACACACAAAGACGGCGTACCGTGGGCTTACCCCGACACCGTTGTGGGTACGGATTCGCATACCACGATGATCAATGGCATCGGCGTGCTCGGTTGGGGCGTCGGCGGGATCGAAGCCGAGGCCGCGATGCTCGGCCAACCCATTACGATGCTGATCCCCCAGGTCGTCGGCTTCAAGCTGACAGGCCGTCTTCCGGAGGGTACAACCGCTACCGACCTGGTATTAAGAGTCGTCGAGATGCTGCGCGAAAAAGGGGTGGTCGGAAAATTCGTTGAGTTCTTCGGACCCGGGCTCGACCACCTGACGCTTGCCGATCGCGCTACCATCGCCAACATGGCGCCGGAATATGGCGCCACCTGCGGTATCTTTCCGATCGATACGGAGACCATCCGCTACCTCGAACTCTCTGCTCGTAGACCCGATCAGGTCGCGCTGGTGAGGCGCTATGCCGAGAAGACTGGGATATGGCGCGATGCCAACACTCCAGAGGCAACCTACTCGGATACAATCGCATTGGATATGGGTGACGTCGAACCCTGTCTTGCCGGTCCGAAAAGACCGCAGGATCGGATCCCGCTAAAATCGGCACGACGGGCGTTTGCGGGCTTTCTCGCTGAAGCGGCAAAAAATCGTACCGGCGGCGGATCCTCCCGCATCAAACATAGTGGTAAAAATTACACATTGGCTGATGGCGCTGTGGTGATCGCGGCCATTACATCGTGTACCAATACGTCCAACCCTTACGTAATGATGGGTGCGGGTCTGTTGGCAAAGAAGGCGAACGAGCGCGGCCTGAAAACCAAACCATGGGTCAAGACCAGTCTCGCGCCCGGATCGATGGTTGTCACCGACTATCTCGATAAGGCCGGGGTCAGCACGCACCTCAATGCACTGGGCTTTCAAACGGTCGGGTACGGCTGTACGACCTGCATCGGTAACTCCGGCCCACTGCCACCGCATGTCAGCGACGCGATCAACGATGGAGATCTCATCGCATGTTCGGTGTTGTCCGGAAATAGAAACTTCGAAGGCCGGGTGCATGCCGAAGTCAAAATGAATTTTCTCGCCTCGCCGCCGCTGGTCGTCGCCTATGCCCTCGCCGGCACGATGGATTTCGATATGGTCAACGACCCAATCGGCACGGATGAGAGTGGGGCGGCGATCTATCTCAAAGATATCTGGCCGAGTGTAAAGGAAGTCAACGACGCGGTCGCCTCCACGATCGATTCGCGCATGTTTGAGGTAAGCTATGCGAATGTATTCGACGGCGATGCGCGTTGGGCCGGCATCGACGTGCCCGCGGCAAATCAATTCGAATGGGACGACGGTTCGACCTACATCAAGAACCCACCCTATTTCAAGGATATGGGCATAGCTCCCGAAGGTATCAAACCGATCGAAGGCGCTCGCGTACTTGCGCTGTTGGGTGATTCGATCACGACCGATCACATCTCGCCGGCGGGATCCATCGCTACCGACAGCCCTGCCGGTCGATACCTGATAGAGCACGGCGTCGATCCCGAAGATTTTAATTCCTATGGGTCGCGCCGCGGTAATCATGAAGTGATGATGCGCGGAACGTTCGCGAACATTCGGCTGAGGAATCAGCTTGCACCCGGCACGGAGGGCGGCTGGACCACCCATCAGCCATCGGCGGAAGAAATGACGATCTATGACGCCGCCATGCGATATCAACGGGAAGGGGTACCGCTGGTCGTGATCGCGGGTCAGGAATACGGTACGGGATCGTCGCGCGATTGGGCGGCGAAAGGAACCCGGCTACTCGGTGTACGCGCCGTCATCGCGCAAAGTTTCGAACGCATCCACCGCAGCAACCTGGTCGGAATGGGCGTACTCCCGCTGGTCTTTCAAAACGGGCAAGCACCAGATCACCTCGGCCTATCAGGTATGGAGTCTTTCAAGATCGAAGGACTCAAGGCCGGAGCAAAAACCGTCACTGTAGTCGCCGCGGCAACCGACGGCAATGAGACACGCTTTGAATGCCGGGTACGCGTAGATACACCAAAGGAGTGGGAGTACTACCACAATGGCGGGATCCTGCACTACGTCCTGCGCCAGCTAGCTGCATAAAATATTCATGAAATATTAATGAGTGGCGGAACGGGCACTCATGTGGCTACTGCGGACGAAGCTGCAACGAGTCTCGGCGCCTGGTCGTTAATTAGATATTCAAGTATTGACGATAATCTCCCCGGATGCACGGCCCACGATCGGACCTGGGCACCCGTCGAGAATCAATACAAGTGGCGGTAAGCTTTTCAACAACGGGACGGATCGGTATGGCATCGACTAGCCTGACACAGGCATTTACGAAGAATTTCCTGGGTCAATCACCTGCTTGGTACAAACTCACAATTGTTGGCTTCCTGATCTTAAATCCAATCATGGTGGTGACGACGGATTTATTTTTGACCGGGTGGGTCCTCATTATCGAATTTGTCTTCTGTCTGGCAATGGCGCTGAAATGCTATCCGTTACAACCCGGCGGATTGCTGGCGATAGAGGCGGTCGTCCTCGGAATGACCAGCCCCGAAGCCGTCTATGCCGAGACGCTCACCAACTTCCCGGTCATCATGCTGCTGCTATTCCTGGTTGCGGGGATCTATTTCTTAAAAGAGCTTC